>JAFZNN010000181.1 GCA_017550895.1 Clostridia bacterium | reverse complement strand
TCACGCCCGCTTCGCCCTTGACCTGGGCTCCGCTGCAGGACGCGGCGGACAAGGTGTGCGAGCTGTTCAACGATTACTTCCTGTTCAACGATCCCCGCATCGTGTATTCGGTGAGCTCAGACGGGTATCAGCCCGCGCTGGACGCGCTGGGCGGTCCGGCCACGCCGCGCCGGGAAGATGTGATGCTGGTCAAAACAGACGAATCCATGCTGCTGCGCGGCGCTGTGAGCCGGACGTATACGGGCCGCGTGTGGACGGACGAGGCGGTGAACAGCCGCTATCTCTATGCCGATCCCACGCGCCAGAGCCGGCGCAGCGGCGCGTTCGATCTCGATCTGCTCGATCAGGTCAGAAAGCTTGCGCATAAGGTGAGCGCGGAGGTGACGTTCGCGGGCTCGGGCACGTCGACACTGTTCGTGCCCCAGCGGCTCTCGTCGCTGACGACGCGCATCGATATGCCCGTGTATTACAACGAGACGGGCGAGGTGTTCCTCACGCGCGGCGTCGAGCCGGGCGACAGCTATACCTTTGAGGGCTGGCTCATCGACGACGACCGCGCGGCGCTCGTCGGGGCGGTCAACGCCGCCGGCGGGCTTCTCGATTCGGACTGGGACGCCGTTCGGCAGGCGTACACAAACCTGCCCGGCACGATCGAGGCCGACCTCTACTGGCTGCTGATCGACATCACGGAGGACGCCGAAACGCCCATCGAAAAGGCTTTGGCCATTCGCGACTACCTCAGGGGCGGCGAATTCCGCTACGACATCGAGGGGCGCTATCCGGAAAGCGGGCGCGATTTCGTTTCATGGTTCGTGCTGGAGGAGAAGCGGGGCTACTGCACTTATTACGCCTCCGCGATGGCGGTGATGGCGCGTCTGGCGGGCATTCCCAGCCGGTACGCGGAGGGCTATCGCGTGATCTCCGACGGTTCAGGCGAGATCCTCGTGACCGGCGAGGACGCGCACGCCTGGGCCGAGCTGTACTTCAACGGCATCGGCTGGCTGACCTTCGACGCCACGCCGGGCGAGGGCGGCCAGGCGCCCGACGATCGCGATAACAGCGGGCGGGAACCGCCCGCCAGCGCGCCGCCGCCCGCCACGCCCGAGCCGTCGCCCACGCCGGAAGCGACGCCTGAGCCGAGCAGGGCACCCAACGGCCCGAGCGGGGAAACCGCCACGCCCGAGCCGACCGAAACGCCGACGCCCGAGCCGGACAGCTCCGTTGGCGATTCGCCCGAGCCGAGCGACGCGCCGGGCGCCGGGCCTCATAACGAACCGCCGGAGAAGCCGACGGACGGGCCGCTCAGGTGGCTGCTCCTGGCGCTGGGACTGATTCTCCTCATACTGCTGCTGTTCATCGTGATGGTATTGAGACGGATGCGGCGCAGCGCGCCGAAGTTTCTGGCCGCGCGCGAGAAGGACAATCGAATCAAAGCCATCGTCTGGTATCGCGCGATACTGCGCCTGCTGGCCCGCGCCGGCATAGCGCCGGAGGGCGGCGAAACGCCCGGCATGTTCGCCGCGCGCGCGGCCGCTTCCGAGGACGTGCCGGATGGGTTCATACAGCTGTCGCGAATGATCGCCGACATGCAGTACTCGCCGCGCACGCCGGACGCGAAGGCCGCCGAGCTGGGCGAAACCGTTTACGGCGCGCTGCTGCGCCGCATGACCTTCCGCCAGCGCGTCGATTGGACCGTCGACCGCACGCTGCATGGCATCGGGGATTACACGCAGATTCCATAAGCCTTCCGGACGAACGGAAAACCGCCGCGGTTTTGCGCCGCGGCGGTTTTCGCATTACGCTTCTTCTATACTTCTTCCGTGTCGATGGGAAAGTGCTTCGAGTATTCCTCATAGGCCGTCTGGAAGCGTTCGGATTCGGTCTCGCGCAGGGTGTTCAGGTATTCGTGCGTCTGGAATTCATCGCCGGAGAGCTCGATCATGGCCACGGCGATGTTGGAGCAGTGGTCGGAGACGCGCTCGCAGTTGGTTAC
>JAFZNN010000180.1 GCA_017550895.1 Clostridia bacterium | reverse complement strand
GGTGGTATCACGTCACGAGCGTGATCGCCTTCGGCCGCGTGCGCGTGCTGGAGGACCGCGCCGAAACAGAAGAAAAGCTGCGGCTGCTCGGGCAGAAATATTTTCCTGCCGGCTACGATCTGGAGGGGGAGCTTGCGAAAGACGGTCCCCGCGCCGCGATGATTGAATTTACGATCGAGCATCTGACCGGCAAGCATGTGAAAGAAAAATAGAAAAACAGGTATAAAAAACGGGCGTGCTGTTTCGACAGCACGCCCGTATTGCGTTGAATTGGTTTATTTAATTATTTATTATTATATTCCTTATACCATTCGGCAAAGCTGCGCAGGCCCTCCCGGATGCCGATGCGCGGCGTGAAGCCGTAGTCCCGTTCCAGCGCCGCGGTGTCCGCGTATGTGACAGGAACGTCCCCCGGCTGCATGCCGACAAGCGTCCGGTGGCCTTCAAAGTCGTAGTCCGCCGGCAGCACCCCGGCGCGCACCAGCGCCTCCTGCAGCGTGCGGACGAAATCCAGCAGGTTCTCCGGCTGACCGCCGCCGATGTTGTAGACCGCGCAGGGCGGGATCGGCAGGCCGTCTTCACCCGTCGCCTTTTGCGGCGCGCCCTGCATGACGCGGTAAACGCCCTCGACGATATCGTCGATGTAGGTGAAGTCGCGTTTGCAGTTGCCGTAGTTGAAGATCCGGATCGTGCCGCCCTGCGAGAGCGTGTCGGTCGCGCTGAAATAGAACATATCCGGCCGTCCGGCGGGGCCGTAGACCGTAAAGAAGCGCAGCCCCGTGGCGGGGATCTCATAGAGCTTGCTGTAGGCATGGGCGAGCAGCTCGTCGCTCTTCTTCGTTGCGGCGTAGAGGCTGACCGGATGATCCACCGGATCCTCCGTGGAGAACGGCACTTTTTTGTTGCCGCCGTAGACGGAGGAGCTGGACGCATAGACCAGATGCGCCACCGGATTGTGCCGGCAGGCCTCCAGCAGGTTGTAAAAGCCGATGATGTTGGATTCCATGTAAGCGTCGGGATGGTCGATGGAATAGCGCACGCCGGCCTGCGCCGCCAGATTGACGACCACGTCGAAACGGTACGCGGCAAAGAGCGCGTCCACCGCCGCCTTGTCGCCGATCGACCCTTTGACAAAGACGTGCCGGACCGGAGAATCCGCCGCCGCCGCTTCGATCTGCCGCAGCCGCCATTCCTTCAGCCGCACATCATAGTAGTCGCTCATGTTGTCAAAGCTGACGACCGTGCCGCTGCGCAGCTCCCTGAGCAGACGAAGCACAAGATTTGCGCCGATGAAGCCGGGCGACCCGGTGACCAGAATGGTTTTTCCGTTTAAATCGATCTGCTGCTTTCCCATAACCCTTACCTTGTGATTCCTTTATAATTTGTTTGCGCCTGTTCGTAGCTTGCCAGATTGCCGATGTCGAAGCGGCTGCCCGGCATCTCCATGCTGTAGAGGACGGAATGCCGGCACATCCAGGCCACCAGACTGCCCGGAGCGTCCGTGCCGCAGCCGTCGGCGATCGCGTCCGGAATCTTTGCCGCGTCCGCTTTGGTGTAATAATAAAACGGCGGCGTGCACCAGTTGGATTTCGGCTGCGCCGGCTTTTCTTCCAGCGACAGCAGCCGCTCGTCCGCGCCGATTTCGCTGATGCCGCTTTTGGTCAGCCGGTTCCGGTCGTTTTCCCAATAGCGCATCGTGCAGGACGTGCCCTTCTGCTGCGCGTAGCGCAGGAACTGCCCCAGGCTGAAATCCAGCAGATTGTCGCCCGCGATCACAAGCAGGTCGTCGTCACAATGCAGCTGCTCGATGGCAAACTGCAGATCGCGCACCGCGCCCAGGCGGGTTTCGTTGGAGTCGGTGCCGTCGTCGATCACGGTGATCGGCAGACGGTGGTTCTCCGCCCACGCCAGAAAATGCGGAGCGAATTTATGATTGCTGATGACCGCGTACGAATCGACCAGGCCGGTGGCGTCCAGATCGTCCAGCAGCCAGTCCAGTATGGTTTTCTCCCGCACCTTGAGCAGCGGTTTCGGGAAGTTCTCCGTCAGCGGATAAAGGCGGGTGGCATAGCCGGCGGCTAAAATCAGACATTGCATACGCTGCACCTCACTTTTGATTCGCGATTCCGTCCGCGCTTTCGCACAGGTGGAAGCTGTATTTGCCCTTCATGGCGGGGAAATCCGTCAGATAGGCCCGCTCCACGTGCGCGCGGATCGCGTCGGCTTTCGCCGGGTCGATCAGCGCCATGCAGCAGCCCTTGAAGCCGGCGCCGCTGAAGCGCCCGCCGTAGATGCCGTCCGTTTCCCGCATGATCTCATAGAGCCGGATCTGCTCCGGCGCGCCGGATTCCCAGTTGTGGATGCTGCTCCAGCCGGATTCGAAGGACAGGCGGCCGTAGGTTTCCAGATCGCCGCGCCGCCAGGCCTCCGCGCCGGCTTCGACGCGCTGAAACTCGGTGTACCAGTGTTCGCAGCGCCGCGCCCACGTTGCGGGCAGGCGGTCTTTATAGGTCTGATAGGTTTCAAAGCTGACGAGGCGCGCGTTGGCCTGATTGAATTTGCCGTAGTCCGCGCCGCTGAACGCCTGCAGGGCATAGACGCCCGCCCGCAGCTCGTCCACGCGCATGTTGTATTTGGAGCCGGCCAGGGAATGCTCCAGCCCGCTGAAAAAGACGGCGATCCGATAGGGCTTCATCGCCGGATGTGTCGGAATCAGCTCATAGCGGTTGTCTTTGCAGTCCAGATAAAGCAGGTGATCTTTTTTCGAGAGTACCTCGCAGCTCTGATCCAGGGTGCCGACGTTGACGCCGACGTAGTTTTTTTCGGCGTCGAAGGCGACGGCGATCAGCTCCTGCGCCGTCAGTTCGATCTGATTGACCTTGCACAGCGCGTCCAGAAAGGCCAGGATCACCGCGGCGGAGGAGCTCAGGCCGCCGATCGGCAGCGAGCCCTCGATCACGCCGCACAGGCCGACCGAGAGGGTGTGCTCCTTGCCCAGCGCGAAGGTCGCGCCGCGCAGATAGTCCGCCCAGTCGCCGGTCTTTTCGCCGACGTCCTTGATGTGCCACTGCGCGCGCTTTGTGAACTGGAGACTCTGCATTTCCACAACGCCGTTTTTCTTCGGCCGGAACGCGAGATGGATCCCTTTGTCGATTGCAAACCCCGTGATTTTGCCGAGGTTGTGGTCGCTGTGTGCGCCGATGGGGCAGATGCGGTAGGGGGAGAAGGAGAGCCCGTCCGGGTCCCTGCCGTAGATTTCACGAAACCGTTCTTCGCAAAGCATGGCTGTTGTCCTCGTTTCTTTCTTAATCTCGTCTGAACAGATCCCTTGTATAGACCTTTTCCTCCACGTCGTCGAGGCAGGGATCATAGCGGTTGGCAATGATGCAGCCGCACATTTTTTTGAATTTCTTCAGGTCGTTCACAACGGTCGAGCCGAAAAACGTGCTGCCGTTTGTCAGCGTCGGCTCATAGATGACGACGGTCGCGCCCTTCGCCTTGATCCGCTTCATGACGCCCTGAATGGAGGATTGGCGGAAATTGTCGGAGTTGGCCTTCATGGTCAGTCGGTAGACGCCGACCACCGTTTCCTTCTGCCGCTGCTCCTGCGCGGAGCTGAAATGGGCGGACGCCGTATAGGCGCCGGCGATCTCCAGCACCCGGTCGGCAATGTAATCCTTGCGCGTCCGGTTGGATTCGACGATGGCGGTCATCATATTCTGCGGCACGTCCTGATAATTCGCCAGCAGCTGTTTCGTATCCTTGGGCAGGCAGTAGCCGCCGTAGCCGAAGGAGGGGTTGTTGTAATAATCGCCCACGCGGGGGTCCAGGCAGACGCCCTTGATGATATCCGCGGTGCGCAGGCCCTTGACCTCGGCATAGGTGTCCAGCTCGTTGAAATAGCTCACGCGCAGCGCAAGGTAGGTGTTGACAAAAAGCTTGGTGGCCTCCGCCTCGGTGCAGCCCATGAACAGCGTTTCGATCGGACGCTTGATCGCGCCCTGCTGCAGCAGACCGGCAAAGATGCGCGCGGCCGCCTGCGTCTGCGCGTCGCAGCCGACGATGATGCGGCTCGGATAGAGATTGTCATAGAGCGCTTTGGATTCGCGCAGGAATTCCGGGCTGAAAAGGATGTTGTCCATGCCGAACGTTTCCCGGATGTGCGCGGTATACCCGACCGGAATCGTGGATTTGATGATGATCGTCGGCTTTTCCTCGCGCGAAGCGGTGGCGTCCCGCACCAGCTTCAGAACGCTTTCCACGGCGGAGCAATCGAAGAAGTTCTGCTTCGGATCATAGTTTGTCGGCGCTGCGACGATGATGAAATCCGCGTCGGCATAGGCGGCGGCGCCGTCCGTGGTTGCGGTAAGACGCAGTTCCCGCTTGCCTTTTTTCGCCTCGTCCAGGTATTTTTCGATGTATTCATCCTGGATCGGGGAAATCAGCCGGTTGAGCTTTTCCACCTTCTCCGGCAGGATGTCGACGGCGGTGACGCGGTTGTGCTGCGCGAGCAGGACGGCGAGCGAGAGACCGACGTAGCCGGTGCCGGCGACCGCGATGTTGTAGGATTGCGTGATCTCGATCGCGGCCGTGACGGCCGTATCGACGAACAGCGCGGACGGATCAAAATCCAGCGCCTGCGCGAGCGCCTGCAGTTGATCGATCGAAGGGGTGAAGTCCTTTGCCTCGAGGCGGGAGATCAGCCCGCGATGGATCCCGGTGGCGCTTGCCAGCTGCGCCTGCGTGAGCTTCAGCGCCTTCCGGCGGGAAACGACGGTATCGGCGAGCAGCTGCATCGACAGTTTTTTCATGCGGTGACACCTCCTGTAAAGCGCATAAAATGTCACTGACAGTGACATCTTAGCAAATCAGCTTGCGTTTTCAAACGACAATATCATAGCAGGATCTTTACAGGAAGTCAATAGAGAACGACAAAAATGATTATCATGAATGACAAAATCATCTGTTTCAATGAATTACCATGCGGAAAATACGATACGAGTTATTGAAAATGACAAACAAGAGCGGCGGCTGATGACACCGGAAGCGACAAAAACAGCGGCTATTCGCCGGCCGCTTCTTCGTCCGTCAGTTCGCCGAGGCAGACCTCCTGCGCGACGCCGGTGACGGTCACGCGTGTGAGCGCCGGCGGCAGGGGATGATCGCTGCGCAGCTGCACGGGGGTATAATTCGCGGTACAGCCCTGCACAAAGCCGTCCCGCCATTCCTCGGGCAGGATCTCGACGGTGCGGCCGATCAGCCGCGTGAACGCCGCTGTGCGCAGGGCGGCGGCCGTGCGGCTCATTTCCGCGGCGCGGCGGGCCTTCTCTGCCTGCGGCACCTGATCGGGCATCGCGGCGGCGGGGGTGCCTGCGCGGCGGGAATAGGGGAAAACGTGGATCTTTTCAAAGCCGACCGTTTCGGCAAAGGCGCGGGAAATTTCGAAATCCTCCGCCGTTTCGCCCGGAAAGCCGACCATGAGATCCGTGGTGATCGCGGCGTCCGGGAAGGCGGCGCGGATTTTCCGGCAGAGGGCAAGATACGCCGCGCTGTCGTAATGACGGTTCATGCGCCGGAGCGTGCGGTCGCAGCCGCTTTGCAGGGAAATATGGAACTGCGGGCAGAATTCGGGGACGGCCTGCAGCGCGGCGATCACGTCGTCCGTGATGTGATCCGGTTCCAGCGAGCCGAGCCGGACGCGCCGGATCTGCGGAAAGGAAGCCGCCAGCCGCACCGCATCCGCGAGCGTGCAGCCGAGATCACTGCCGTAGGCCGAGAGATTGATGCCGACGAGCACGATCTCGCAGAAGCCCGCGTCGTTGAGCGCCGCGAGCTCCTCCCGCAGCGCTTCAAGCGGTTTTGAACGCACCCGGCCGCGCGCATAGGGGATGATGCAGTAGCTGCAAAAGCGGTTGCAGCCGTCCTCGATCTTGACCGCCGCGCGCGTGCGGGCGTGGAACGCTGTGATCGTATCGCCCTCGAACCGTTCGCCCGGCTGCGCCGGATGCGGGTCGATCGCGACGATCCGGCCGCTGCCGTTGAGATACTGCAGCACATAGTCGTAAAGCACATGATTGCTTTTGTTGCCGATGACGATGTCCGCCTCGTTCAGCGCGGCGCTCGCCTGCGGGAAGGCCTGCGGCATGCAGCCGGTGAGCACGACGATGCTGTCCGGGTGCAGTTTTTTGAAGCGCCGGACCGCCTGCCGGGTCTTGCGGTCGCTTTCGGCGGTGACGGTGCAGGAATTGACGACGTAGAGATCCGCCTCCTGCGCGCACGGCACGACCGTGACGCCCTGCGCGGCGAGCCGCTGCGCCATCGCTTCGGTTTCATATTGATTGACCTTGCAGCCAAGGGTATAAAATGCCGCTTTCATTTGCGCCTCCGTGTTGCCCGATGATATCCCCATTCTACCACAAAAATCTGTGATATTCAATGATAATTCACATTATATATAAAAGGAAAGGGGACGATGCCATGAAACTGATCCGCCGCCTGCTTGCAGGCCTGCTTTCCGCCGCGCTCTGCGCCGTCTGCGTGCCGACGGCCGAGGCTGCGCCGCCGGAGACCCTGCCCGTGAAGATCGAAGCAAAATCCGCCGTGCTCATGGAGGTCGGCACCGGTCAGGTGCTGCTGCAGATGAACGAGCGGGAGCGGCTGTATCCGGCGTCCGTGACGAAGATCCTGCCCATGCTGCTGGTGGTCGAAGCCATCGAGGCCGGGCAGATCGCGCTCGACGACCTTGTCACCGTCAGCGCGGAGGCCGCCGGAAAGGGCGGCTCCCAGATCTGGCTTAAAGAGGGGGAGCAGATGACCGTGCACGACCTGCTCAAGGCGACGGCCGTTTACAGCGCGAACGACGCCTGCACCGCGCTGGGCGAATACCTGGCCGGCAGCGACGCCGCGTTTGTGCAGCGGCTCAACGAACGCGCCGCGCAGCTCGGGATGCAGGATACGCATTTTGAAAACTGCACCGGCCTGGATGACAGCGCGCAGGATCACAAGACCTCTGCGCTGGATGTGGCGATCATGTCGCGCGCGCTGCTGCAGCATGAAATGATTCTGGATTACACCACGATCTGGATGGACAGCCTGCGCGACGGGGCGACCGCGCTGGTCAACACCAATAAGCTCGTGCGCTTTTACGCGGGGACGACCGGCCTGAAAACGGGCACCACCGCAAAGGCCGGCTGCTGCATCTCCGCGAGCGCGATGCGCGATGGCATGCATCTGATCGCCGTGGTGATGGGCAGCCCGAACAGCGCGGCGCGGTTCGATGCGGCCAAGGCGCTGCTGAACTGGGGCTTTGCGAATTACACGACCGTCACGCCGCAGATCGACCGCAGCCTGATCCCGGCGGTCGGCGTGCTCGGCGGCGTCACGGACCGCATCACGCCGCAGCTGCCCGTAATCACGCCCCTGCCGGTCGAAAAGAGTCAGAGCGGCAAACTGACGCAGACCGTCGACCTTGCCGTGGACGTCCATGCGCCGGTGGAGGCCGGGCAGGTGCTCGGCACCGTGACGGTGCGGGCGGGGGAGACCGTGCTCGGCGTTTACAAGCTGACCGCGCCCGCCGCGGTGGAGGCGCTGAGCTTCGGTTTTGTGCTGCATCGCCTCGCGCGGCGGCTCATGCAGCTGCGCGCAAGCTGAGCGCTTTGGCAAATTCACCGAAGGGATTCCGCTGCGCTTTCCTTAATTTGTTTGAATTTTTTTCTTTTTTCGGTTGCATTGTGCACGAAAATGGTTTAAAATATATAAAATAATGTTGAACAAGCTTTGACGGCGCGGCACAGTCCGCAGCCCAAAGAAGTATCGGGGAGTAAAAAGATAATGGCGATCAAACTGAATCTCAACTATGCCGGCGACTACGGCAATCCGGAGCGGCTGCGTTCCCTGCAGCCGGAGATCTCCGCCGCGCATGAAGCGCTGCATCTCGGCACCGGCCGCGGCAGCGACAAGCTCGGCTGGATCGATCTGCCGGTCGATTATGATAAGACGGAATTTGCGCTGATCAAAGAAAGCGCTGCGCAGATTCAAAGCGATTCCGAGGTGCTGCTCGTGCTCGGCATCGGCGGCTCCTATCTCGGCGCGCGCGCCGTGATCGAATTTCTGAAATCCAACAACTACAACCTGCTCAAGAAGGAAACGCCGGAGATCTATTTCGGCGGCAACACCATCAGCGCTTCCGCAGTGGAGGAGCTGATTTCCCTGATCGACGGCAGGGATTTCTCGATCAACGTCATCTCCAAGTCCGGCACGACGACCGAAACCGCCGTCGCGTTCCGGATCTTCAAGCAGCTGATCGAATCGCGCTACGGCAAGGAAGAAGCCAGAAAGCGCATTTATGTGACCACCGACCGCGCGCGCGGCGCGCTCAAGGCGCTCGCGGACGAAGAGGGCTACCGCACCTTCGTGGTGCCGGATGACGTCGGCGGACGCTATTCCGTGCTCACCGCCGTGGGTCTGCTGCCCGTGGCCGTGGCCGGCGTGGATATCGATCTGCTCATGCAGGGCGCGGCGGATGCGCGCCTGGCCTATTCCGAGCCGGATCTTGCGACGAATGAATGCTATCAGTATGCGGCGATCCGCAACCTGCTTTATCGCGACGGCAAGTCCATCGAGCTGCTCGCGGCCTACGAACCGTCGCTGACGCTCTGGTGCGAGTGGTTCAAGCAGCTGTTCGGCGAGAGCGAAGGCAAGGAGGGCAAGGGCCTGTTCCCCGCCTCCGCGATCTTCTCCACGGATCTCCATTCCATGGGGCAATACATCCAGCAGGGCGAGCGGCTGATGTTTGAAACCGTGCTCTGGATCAAGGAGCCCAAGGCGAACGTGACGGTCGGCTTTGACGCGGCGAACAGCGACGGCCTGAATTTCCTGGCCGGCAAGCAGCTGCACGAGGTCAACCGCAAGGCGTTTGAGGGAACGCTGCTGGCCCACACCGACGGCGGCGTGCCGAATCTGGTGATCACAGTGGACCGGCAGGCGGAGTATGAGCTCGGCTTCCTGATCTACTTCTTCGAGAAGGCCTGCGCGATCTCCGGTTATCTGCTGGGCGTGAATCCTTTCGATCAGCCCGGCGTGGAAAGCTACAAGAAGAATATGTTTGCGCTTCTGGGCAAGCCCGGCTATGAAGAGGCAAAAGCCGCGCTGGAAGCCAGACTCGGATAAAAGACGTTTTACGCACAACAGGGAGGTACCACATGATTTACTTAATTCTCGGCCATAAGGGCTCCGGCAAAACCAAGCGTCTGATCAACCTGGTGAACGAAGCGGTCGAGCAGTCCAACGGCAACGTGGTCTGCATCGAAAAAGAACGCCTGCTGACCTATGATATCAACTATCGCTGCCGTCTGGTGGAGACCGATCAGTACGGCATCAGCGGCTATGAAGCTTTTTACGGCTTCCTGAGCGGCATCATCGCCGGCGACCATGATATCACCGACGTGCTTGTGGACGCCACGCTCCGGATCGGCGGGCGCAACTATGACGAGCTTGCCGCGTTCCTCAAGAAGACGGCCGCGCTGAGCAAAACGGCGGATCAGGATTTCACCTTCACGATTTCCGCAGATGCGGAAGAGCTGCCCGCGGAGATTTTTGAATTCTGCGAAAAAATCTGAAATTCCTGATATTTTAGGTTGACAAATGGCAGGAATGCCGATATAATATCTTGTGCGTGATTTGGTGGATGCTATGATTCTGGATCTGGAACCCATATTCAATACCGAAGGCTTCGGGCAGGATTTCAGCTATTCGCTGGATCTTTCCGAGGAACTGCTGGGCAGCGTCCGGCCGTTCACTTCGCCGGTGAAAGTCGCCGGGCGGGCGGAAAACCAGACCGGCATCGTCGAGCTGCATGCAGCGGCCGAATGCACCTTGTCGCTTTGTTGCGACCGCTGCGCAAAGCCCATCACGCCCACTTTCCGCATCCCGATCGACCACACGCTGGTCACCAGCATCAACGACGAGACGAACGACGCGCTCCTGCTCGTGGAGGATCTGCGGTTCGATCTGGATCCGCTTGTGCGGGAGGATCTGTTCCTCTCCCTGCCTGCGAAGTTTCTTTGCCGGCCGGATTGCAAGGGCCTGTGCCCCAACTGCGGGCAGGATCTCAACGACGGCCCCTGCGCCTGCAGGCACGCGGTTGATCCGCGGCTGGCCGCGCTCGCGGCGCTGCTGGAGGAAGAGGACGAATAATATAAGGAAATGAACCGAAAGGTTTTGACTGAATCATTAAAAAAGAAGAAAACAAAATGAATGGAAAAGATTCAATTTATTACCTAGATGATAATAATAATATTGTTGATAAAAAAGATGCAACCCATGCAATTATTAGACAAGTAGATGGAAATGGAAATTTAATAGGGGAGACATATCTTGTAAGAAAACCAGAAGAACCAGTAAAAAGAGAACCGATTGATTACATGAAAGAGCTTAGTCAAGAACAGATCGACTTTATTAATCAATTTGGCAAAAAAGATGATTCTGAGAGTTCAAGATCAAGATAAAAAATTCATACTAATAAGGAGGTGCGCAGAATGGCTGTCCCCAAGAGACATGTTTCCAAGGCGAGAAAGAATAAGAGACGCTCCAATGTCTGGAGAATGAGTGCTCCTCAGCTTGAGAAATGCTCCAACTGCGGTGAATGGAAAAGAGCTCACAGACTTTGCCCCGAATGCGGTTATTATAACGGCAAACAGGTGATCGTTAAGGAAGCATAAGTCAAATTAAGCGGCAGAGATTTCAATCTCTGCC
>JAFZNN010000179.1 GCA_017550895.1 Clostridia bacterium | reverse complement strand
GTCGCCGTCCGCGATCTTCTGCGCCTCTTCCGCGGTCAGGCGGCAGCTTTCCTTGGCGCAAAGGCCGTTGACCTTGCTTTTCTTTTCGAGCACGATGAAGGACAGATCGCCGTTATAGAAACGGATCCTGAACTTCTCCCGGATGTTGACGCCGTCGATCTTTTCGCGCAGCGCCTTGTCGCCGGGCGTGTCGAAGTATAAGCTTCTGATCTGATACGCGCCGTCGATCGCGTGGGAATCGCGCTGCATTACGGCGGGAAGCCGGGACAGCAGGACCAGCCGGTCCGCGCGGTTGATTTCGTGCTTCCATTCATGACGGTATTTCATGCGGCCTCTCCTTTCTCAGTGGTTTGACCTGATTGTAAGGGTTCAACCTTAAACAAAGTTTAAAGAATTGAAATTTATTTTTTTCAGCGCCAGCCGAAGGCTCCGTAGCCGAAGCCGCCGGCGTTTTCGCTGCTCTGATATTCGGACGCGCGTCCGAGCGTCACCTCCACCGTCTGTTCCTCATAGGAATTCCCTTTGGGCACCTGGATCGTGACGGAAACGGTTTCGCCGGCGGCGTAGTATTGCAGGCGGTTTTCAAGGTTGGAAAGGCCGGTCACGCGGATGCCGTCGAAATGCGTCACCACGCTCTTGGCCGTGATGCCGGCTTCCTGCGCCGGGCTGCCGCTGACGACGGAGGTGACGTAGATGCCCTGCGGCACGCCGTAGGCAGATGAAATGCTTGCAGTGATGTCCTCGCCGTCAATGCCGAAATAGGCGGCGTCCTCCTCGGCAACCTTCTCTCTGGTCGTGCGGTTCATCAGATCCTCAATGATCGGGGTTGCCGTGGTGACGGAGATCGCATAGCCCATGCCCTCCACCTCCGTGGAGGTGAATTTGGCGGAATTGATGCCGATCACTTCGCCGTTCATATTCAGCAGCGCGCCGCCGGAATTGCCCGGATTGATGGCGGCGTCCGTCTGGATCATGATCGCGTCGGTCGTGTCGATCTGACGGTTCAGGGCGCTGACGATGCCGGTGGTGACGGATTGGCCGTAGCCGAGCGCGTGCCGATCGCGACGACCTGCTGACCGACCTTGAGCGTGTCGGAATTGCCGATCACGGCCTGCTTGATCGCCGCCAGGGTCGATTCCTTGATGTCGGACAGCGCGACGGTGATCACCGCAAGGTCGTTGTCGGGGTCGGTGCCCTTGATCGTCGCCTCGCACACCTCGTTGTCAACGAAGCAGACCGAGAGCGTCTTCGCATCCTCGACCACGTGGTTGTTCGTGACGATCAGCAGCTCCGTGTCGTTCTGCCCGATGATGATGCCGGTGCCGCTGCTCTGCGATTCCTGCGTCTGCGAACGCCCCATGCCGAACATCCCGAAATAGCTTTGCACTTCCTGCACGCTGATATTCGTGATGGAGACCATGGCGGGCATCATGCCCTCGGCGATCTCGCTCACGTCGAGCGACTGGCTTGTCGCGTCGCCGTCGGACGTGTAGGAAACCGCGGACAGGCTGACGGATGATTTCTGCGCGCTCGTTTGCGACGCGGCGGCGTCGTCCTTCAGCAGGGCGTTCACACCGGTGAAGGCCGCAGCGCACGCCGATCCGAACAGGACGCCGCTCAGCAGCAGCGCGCAGAGCTTTTTGCCGAAGGTCTTCTTTTTCTTCGGCGCAGGGGCCGGGGTAACGGCCGGAACGGTGAGCCCCGTTTCTTCATATGTTTCAAAATAATAATCGTTTCCTTCCATCATGAGAGATGCCTCCTTTGCTGTTGTTGTCTGCAGTTTAACCGGTCAAACTTAAACGAACTTAAAAGCTGCAATTTTCTTTTAAAATTTCCCGGATGGTCTGCATGGACAGATCCACAGACGCGATTTCATCGGCGCAGCGCTTGAGCTCGCGCTGGATCAGCGCCTCCTGCGCAATCATTTTCTTGTATTTGAGCTGATGTTCGAGCGTCGCCCAGAAATCCATGGCGATCGTGCGGATCTGGATCTCGGCAAGCGCGCCGGTTTCGTTGAAACGGATGCACAGATGCATGCTGCGGTAGCCGTTTTGCTTGGGAAAGGCCAGATAATCCTTTTTGACGAGCACCGTGATGCGCGGATCCCGCTCGAGCTGTGACGCCACATGATAGACGTCGCTCGCGAACGAGCAGATGATCCGCAGGCCGACAGCGTCATACACGCTGTCGAGCGCCGCTTCCCGCGTGACCGGCAGTCCCCGGCTGCGGAGCTTGCGGATCATGCTGTCCGGCTGCTTGATGCGGGAGCAATAATAGACGATCGGCGGCAGATCCTCCTGCGGGCTGCGCGCGGCT
>JAFZNN010000178.1 GCA_017550895.1 Clostridia bacterium | reverse complement strand
GCGCCTATTCCGAGAAGGAGGTCAACGCCCTCATCGCGGAGGCGCACGCCGACTTCTGCACCGTGCGCCGCGCCTTCGTCGAAATGGGCTGGATGTCCCGCGAGAAAGGCGTCTACACCGCGCATCCGGAAAACCTGGAAAATCCGTAGCCCGCGCCCTTTGCGCGCTTTTGCAGATTGACTTTCGGCCCCGGAAAAGATACAATAAACAAAGAAGATACCTTATCCGGACCGGAAGGAGTTTTTCTGCATGAAAACCATCGGAATCGGCATCATCGGCTGGGGATTCATGGGCCGCACGCACGCGCTGGCCGCGCGCTCCCTGCCGTTGTTCTATGAAGGCGCGAATTTCCGGGCGAAGCTGGTGGGCGTGTGCTCGCGCACCGCGGAGAAGGCGGAGAGGGCCAGGGACGACCTGGGCTTTGAATACGCGACCGGGGACTATCGCCTGCTGCTCGCCGACCCGCGCGTCGACGTGGTGAGCGTGTGCACGCCCAACGACCAGCACGAGCGCATGGTCATCGACGCGCTGAACGCGGGGAAAAACGTCTATGTCGACAAGCCGCTCACGCTGGATTACCCCTCGGCGCAGCGCATCCTGGCCGCGGCGGCCGGCGCCCCCGGCAAGGCGCAGCTGGCGCTGCACAACCGCTTCTTCACCGCCACGATGCGCGCGAAGCAGCTGATCGGGGAAGGCCGGCTGGGGGAGATCCTCACCTTCACCTGCCGCTACCTGCATTCCGGCTCCATCGACCCGGACAAGCCCATGGGCTGGAAGCAGGGAAAGGGCGGCGGCGTGCTGCTCGACCTGGGCTCGCACGCGCTGGATCTGGTCACATGGCTCATCGGCGAGATGCCGGCGGAGGTTCTGTGCGCCGAGAACACGCTCTATCCCGAGCGGCCCACGAAGGAAGGCGGCGTGTGCCGCGAGATCGCGGAGGATCACGCGCTGATGCTGCTGCGGCTGAAGAACGGCGCGCTGGGCACGGTGGAGGCCAGCAAGATCACCGCGGGCACGACCGACGTGATGTTTTTGGAGATCACCGGCGCGAAGGGCGCGATCCGCTGGAATCTGGAGAACCCCGGCTGGCTGGAATTTTACGACAACACGCAGCCCGAGACGGCGCTGGGCGGACTGCGCGGCTACGCGCGCATCGAGTGCGTGGGGCGCTATCCCGCGCCGGGCGGCGCGTTCCTGCCCGCAAAGAACGCGATCGGCTGGGAGCGGGCGCATATGCACTGCTATTACAGCTTCCTGGACTGCGTGGCGAACGATAAATCACCGTCGCCCTCGCTGGAGGAGGGCGCGCGGCTGCAGAAGCTGATGGACTGCATGACGGCCTCGTGCGAACGCCGCGGCTGGGTGTCGGTCTGAGCGGATACGCGGGAGGGAGCCTTTGTGAAAGACGCGTTCAGGGCGGCCGCGCCGTCGGATATCGAAGCGATTTTCAGCCTCTATGAAAAGCGCGTGCGCTGGATGGATGAAAACGGCGTGAGGCAATGGAACGTCACGGATTACCTGACCGTTTATCCGGCGGCGTATTACAGGGAACAGCAGGCGGCGGGCCGCCTGTTCGCGCTGTACGACGGCGACGCGCCGATCGGCGCGGTGGTGCTGTTGGATGAGGATCCCCTCTGGCCCGACGGACTGCCCGCGTGCTATATCCACAACCTCGTGACCGATCCCGCCGTGAGCGGCGCGGGCCGGCGCATACTGCGCGCGGTCGAGGCGTTGGCCGCGCGGCGCGGCGTGCGCCGGCTGCGGCTGG
>JAFZNN010000177.1 GCA_017550895.1 Clostridia bacterium | reverse complement strand
GCTGCTTCCTGCTGATGAACACCGGCAAGAAGCGCGTCAAATCCGAAAACAACCTGCTCACGGGCGTGGCCTGGGGTATCGGCGACGAGGTGGAGTATGCCATCGAGGGCTCGGCCTTCAACGCCGGCTCCGTGATCAAATGGCTGCGCGACGAGCTGCATCTGATTGATACCGCCCGCCGCTGCGACGAGCTGGCGGAGAGCGTGCCCGATGCGAACGGCATCTATTTCGTGCCGGCGTTCACGGGCCTGGGCGCGCCGTACTGGGATATGTATGCCCGCGGCTGCATCGTCGGCCTGACCCGCGGCGTCAACCGCGCCCACATTGCCCGCAGCGTGCTCGAGGCGATCACCTACCAGATGACCGATCTGCTGGAGGCGATGCAGTCCGATTCCGGCATCCGCTTCACCGAGCTGCGCGTGGACGGCGGCGCGAGCGTGAGCGACATCATGCTGCAGATTCAGGCGGATATGATCCAGTGCGCCGTGGACCGTCCGGTGAACGTGGAAACCACGGCGGTCGGCGCCGCTTATCTGGCCGGTCTTGCCGTCGGCGTCTGGAAGGATAAAGAGGAAATCGCCCAGAACCGCAAGGTCGCCAAGACCTTTGAACCGAAAATGCCGAAGGCGCAGCGCGACGCTTATTACGCCGGCTGGAAGCGCGCCGTGGAGTGCGCGAAGGGCTGGGTCAAGCCGTAAACCGCGACAAACAGCAATCAGATCCGCGTGGGAAATGCTTCCTGCGCGGGTCTTTTGCGTTTTGTGATCTTGCACAAAGGAGGATCGGCGATTTTGGCGGGTGCTACAAAAAGTTTTTATTATATTTATATTTTATTAATTTATACTTGCAATTCAGACGATTTTGTGGCATAATAACAACGTATAATTATGCCCGGAATGGGCATGGCCTGCAATTGGCAGGGAATACAAAGGAGGAAAGACTATGTCGACAACCAAAAGAGGCGTCAGTCTTCTGCTGTGCCTGAGTATGCTGGTTAGTATGTTCAGCATCCTCGGTGTGATCATGCCGAAGGCGCACGCCGCTGAAGGCGAGAGCAAGGTCAAGTCCTATGAGGACTGCCTGAACGATTGGGGCTCCGGCTTCGTTTACTACGCCGTGGATTTCTATGAGATCGGCGACGCCGACTGGGTCCTGACCGACCACTATGTGGATGCGGGCGACGTGCTGAAAGCGCGGATTTACATCAAATCCTCGCGCTATATGGGTGCCTCGACCGCAGGTCTTGTCTGGAGCTCGAATATGTTCGAGCATGACGTGCCTGCCAGTTCCACCAGCGGCGGCGGCACGCCCGAAGTCTGCACGGTCAACGTAGATCACCCCGCAGGCGCAACGGTTGCCAACGGCGGCTGGGGTGCAGCTGCAACGCGCACCTGGCGTCTGGGCACCGCGCTGACCAACGCCGTCGTCAGAAGCACCAACGCCTATCTGGCGCCCGCGGCGGATCCCATGCTGGATGAAGAGATCACCGCAGGATGGTGCAACACCAAGATCAACGCGACCCAGTTCGTGCTGACCAACGATGTGACGAACAAGAACTCCGTCTGGCCTGTGGACTCCGACGAGTGGTATTTCGAGTTTTTAGTGACGGTCAAGGAAGGCCTGGAGAACGGCACGACCGGTTTCGTGATGAGCCCGCAGGCATTCTGGAAGACCGGCAGCAAGCAGTCTCCCTGGGACTTCAAGTGGAGCGACAGCGCGGGAACGAGCGCCGGCGGCGGCACGAGCCTTCCGGCAGCCAGTGCTTCTTCCGTTGCGCTCATGCATATGGAAGACGCGAAGCATATCTTCACCGTCGGCCCGAATCCCGATGACGGCAGCGGCGATGACCCGACCACCCCGACCGAGGGCACGAGCCAGGTAAAATCCTTTGAGGATTGTCTGGACTCCTTCGAACCCGGCTTCGTCTACTACGCCGTGGATTTCTATGAGAATGACGGCTCCGACTGGATTCTGACCGACCACTATGTGGATGCGGGCGACACGCTGAAAGCGCGGATTTACATTAAGTCCACCCGCTTTATGGGCGCCTCGACCGCAGGCCTTGTCTGGAGCTCGAATATGTTTGAGCATGACGTGCCTGCCAGCTCCACCAGCGGCGGCGGTACGCCCGAGGTCTGCATGGTCAACGTGAGTCATCCTGCCGGCGCGGCGGTTGCTGCCGGCGGCTGGGGCGCGGCTGCAACGCGCACCTGGCGTCTGGGCACCGCGCTGACCAACGCCGTCGTCAGAAGCACCAACGCCTATCTG
>JAFZNN010000176.1 GCA_017550895.1 Clostridia bacterium | reverse complement strand
AGCCGAGCGCCGCAGGGGGCAGGGCGGCAAAGAGCGCCGCGAAGGAGTCGAACGCGTGCAGCGCCGTGACCTCGACGTAGAGCACGTCCTCCCAGCCGCCGATCTCCTCAAACCGGATCGCGTCCCCCACGCGGATCTGCCGCCGCTTTTCGTCGTTGAGGCGGATCTCGATCGTTTTTTCGCCGCGCTCGATCTTCTCAAACGGCGCGGGCACAAGATGCATGCAGTGCAGCCGCCGGTTCATCCAGACGGCGGGCGGGCCGTCGATCAGCGCGATCCGTTCGATCTCGCTGCGGAAGAAATTCCAATTGTCAATATCGAGGCTTTCCTCCGCGCGGCCGATGGCGTCGAGGTTGTATTCGTCGGAATTGTGCGTGCACACGCCCTCGAAGACGTCACCGTCCTTGAGCGTGACGCGCACGGTTTTTTCATCATAATCAGACAGGTTCATGTTCTCACCGCACAATCATTTTAACCGCATATTTCACAAACCACGTCAGATCCTGCGCGAGCGCGGCGGCGATCTCCTGCCATTTTTCGGCCAACGCGGTCATACGCGCGGGCTGGACGGCATAGCCGGGCAGGGTGCCGTTGTTGTCGTTGACGCCGTCGCTGTCGCAGCCGAAGCCGTCGAGGATCGGCGCGGTCAGCGCGAGCAGGAAGTATTCGCCCGCCGTGACGCCGCCGTACAGGCGCGACGCCGCCTTGGTCAGCCGGCGGCTGACCCCTTCCCCGCCGAGCAGCTGATTCGCCGCCTTGAAAAAGACCGCGTCGTTGACGCCGGAGAGATCGTCCTGCAGGATCAGCGCGACCAGCCGCAGCAGCACCGTGACCGCATCGGACTCCAGGTCAAACGGCTCCTCGCCCGCGTAATGCCAGGCGACCAGCTCCGTGGCCAGATCCCAGCCGGTGGCGTAATCCGTTTCAGGCAGGTCGATGCCGTAATCCTTTGCCAGCGCCTGCACGCTGTCCTCGCCGTAGAGCGGCATTTCAAGCAGCTCCAGCAGGCGGGAAACGGCGGTGTTGACCAGATCGTAATAGATCGCGTCCTCCGCGATCCCGAGCTTTTCCATCGAGAGACCGAGGGCCAGACGATACTGCACGCCGGCTTTCAGGAAGCCCTTGGCGTAGGCGTTCAGATCCGCCCGCATCGGCGCGAGCTGCGCGTCCGTATAGCCCTGCACGGCGGCGGTCAGCGCGTCCTGATCGAGCGTTTCGAGCGTGTTCGCTTCGTAGTCGATCGCCTCCGGCGTCAGGGTCAGGAAGCGATATTGCAGCGGATACATCGTCAGCGAGGTCGTGGCGAAATCATAGATCACATTGCCGCGCGCGCTGATATATTTTGACGCGTCGCTGCAGTGCTCATGGCCGGTCAGCACCAGATGAATGCCGTGGTCGGCGAACTTCGCCGCCGTCGTCAGATGATTGCGCACGATGAAGTTGTGGCTGAAGACGCGCTGCATCGGCATGTGATCGAGCAGGTTGTGATGCATCATCAGCAGCGGATAGCGCCCGTCGGCATAGGCCTTGTCCGCCTGGTCGCAGACCCACTGCACGCGCTCGCGCGTCATGCCGTCCTCCGTGGAAACGGTCGGGTCGCAGGAATCCGCCGCGATCAGCCGGTAATCGCTGCCGAGGTCGGCGGTGTAGCTGCAGGTGCCGGGCAGGGTTTCGAGCGCGTGGTCGAAGCCGAAGTCCGCGTAGATTTCCATAAACGAGTCCACCGTGGTCGCGGCGTCGCCCGCGCCGAGATCGTGGTTGCCGTCGATGACAAAGACCTCCTTGCCGCTCTGCGCTTCAAACTGCCGCAGCTTTTCGGCCACGTCCAGATGCTCCTGCGCGATGCTGCGGCCGTTGTCGGCAAGGTCCCCGCTGATCAGCACATAGTCGCAGTCGTTCTCCGCGCACTGGCGCAGGAATTCGTCGATCAGAAAGCCGCTTTCATCCTCCATGGCGGCGCGGCGGTTCGCGTACCAGTAGACCGGATCGTCGATCTCACCCTCCAGCGCTTCGCGCGGCTGGTTGTAGTGCAGGTCGGACGCGACGGCCAGACGCAGCGCGGCCGGCGCGGCCTCCGACGCGCCGACAGGCAGCGCGGACGCGAGCAGCAGCGCCGCGAGCAGCAGCGCCGTGCATTTCTTTCCCATGCGGTCTCTCCCCTTCCGTTTCGGATCTGCTTCCATTCTAACAGAAAACCGCCGGAAAGTACAGAAATTTTTTTCTCTTTTCTTGCATTTGCATCAAGAATCATGTATAATTAAGATGAAAAGATGTTGCCGCGGCGACGTCGACGCTGAGATTGAGGAGTGAATCTGATGTCAGACTCCAAGGAGCAGGCTGCCGGCCTGCATCTGAATGCGAAATCCATCATCGGCATCTGTATCCTGCTGGTGGTCATCATGGTGTTTGCGGGCGTGCTCACGCAGGTGCTCCCGCGCGGCGAATACTATGCCTACCCGGAGGCGACCTATCGCCTGGCGGACGGCGCGCTGGTCACGCAAAGCCCGCCGGACACAAAAATCGAATCCGACGGCGAAACGCTGACGCTCGACGCCTATCTCGCAAGGCTTGCCGCGCACGGCATTGACATCAAAACCGATGACAGCGCCGACCCGCCGGCAGAGGCGGAGGACGTCGGCGGCATGATCATCGACGGCACCTATCACGAGATCGATTACAAAATGCCGATCTGGAAAATCGCCGCCGCGCTGGTGCTGGTCTTCGGCAGCGAAAACATCACGACCGGCCTTGCGATCATCCTGTTCATCGTGCTCATCGGCGGCACCTTCCTGATTCTGGATGAACGCGGCGTGCTGCGCTACATCATGGCCGTCGTGATCCGGAAGTTTGAAACGAAGAAATATCTGCTGCTGTGCATCATGGTCTTCATCTGCATGCTGCTCAGCTCCACGTCGGGCATCCTGGAGGAATCCGTCACGCTCGTGCCGATCGCCTGCGCGATCTCGCTCGCGCTCGGCTGGGATTCGCTGGTGGGTCTGGGCATCAGCCTTGTGGCCGTCGCCTTCGGCTTCACCGCCGCGACCTTCAATCCCTTCAACGTGCTGACCGTGCAGCGGCTGGCCGGCATCCCGGCCTTCTCCGGCCTGTGGCTGCGTCTGATCACCTTCGCGCTGGTCTACGCGGTGCTCGTGGGCTTCCTGATGCTCTACGCGCGGAAGATCGAAAAGCACCCCGAAAAATCCATCTGCTATGAAAGCGACCGCGAGATGCGGGAAAAATACAAGCTGGAAAACAACCTTGAGGTGCTGGAGGATCCGAGCATCCGCCGCGCGACGCGCGCCTTCGTCGGGTGCGTGAGCGGCGTGCTGGTCTGCATCGTGCTCGATTTCTCGCTGGGCCTGGGCGGCATGCTTTCCATGCCGGGCATGGCGCTGCTCTTCACCCTCGGCGGCCTGCTGGCCGGCTACCTTTCCGGCCTGCGCGGCAAGGCGCTGCTCGCCGGCTTCTGGCGCGGCGTCAAAACGATCGCGCCGGCAATCCCGCTGATCTTCTTCATTCTCGCGATCACCTACATCCTCAGCGAGGGCCATATCGTCCACACCATTCTGCACGCGGTCTACAATCTGATCGGCGGCATGTCGCCCTACAAGGCGGTGCTGCTGCTTCTGCTGTTCATCGTGCTGCTTGAATTCTTCATCGGCTCAGGCACGGCCAAGGCCTTCCTGATCATGCCGATCGTCGCCCCGCTCGCGCAGCTGATCGGCATCAGCGGCAACACCGTTGTGCTGACCTTCTGCATGGGCGACGGCTTCACAAACCTGCTCTATCCCACCAGCGGCATCATGATCATCGCCATCGGGCTGGTCAATGTTTCCTACGGCAAATGGCTGAGATTCACCTGGAAGCTGTTCCTGGCGGAGGCCGTGCTTTCCGTCGCGATCCTGTTCTTTGCCGTCTGGTCGCATTACGCTTAAAATAAGGAGAACGCCATGAAAGAAAGAAAACGATCCATCGGCTGCTGGCTCGGCGCAGCGCTGATGCTGCTGCTCGGCATGACGGTGGCGCTGAGCGGCTGCGTGCGGCACGATTACGATTTTTCCTCCACCGTGATCCACACCGACCCGCTGACCACGCGCCCGAAAGCGGATTTTTCAATGCTGGCAGGCATCTACAAATCGGATTTCACGATGACCGAGCCTGTGCGCGACAGTCTGACCGATCAGACCACCTCGACCAGACTGCATATGTATCTGATGATCACCGAGGACGGCAGCTTTGCCTTCTCAAACAAGCTGGAGTTTGACAACGCCGCCTACGGCGCGGGTTCGCTCGGCATGTATCTGGACGAGGAGCCGGTCTTCATCTATTTCGCGCTGAACAACAAGAGCGTCACCACGGGCTCCCGCGTTTCCCGCTACGAAGTGGGCAAAAACGGCGAGATCACCTTCCTTTCGACGATGTGGTACGGCACGGCTTCCCCGTCGACCGAGGGGGACGAAGGCACGGTGTTCCCGACCTTTGTGCCGTATACAGTGCCGGAGGCCAAGGATCTGACGATGGGCCCGGAGGCTGTGGAAGTCATTTCCTCCGCCCGCGCGGAAACCACGACCCGCGTGCGCGCGACGACCGCCGCAACGACGACCGCGGAGAGCTCCACGACCGGCACGACCGCCGGCACGACCGCGAGCACGGCCGCGAAATACACCACCAACGGCTATATCAAATACACCTACAAATACAATCCCGGCAGCGGCGCGACGCGCACGGCCTACACCTACACGATGCCCGACGGCAGCGGCAAGAAGAAGAACGACAAAACGACGCGCGCCGCCACAACGGCCGCCCCGCACACCACGGAGGAGGACGAGGACGACGAGCTGCTGACAACCGCCCCGGTCACGTCGGAAGACGAGGAAGACACGACCGCCGCGCCGGAAGAAGATTGATTCATATCAACACAAATAAAAGCAACCGGACATCCAGAAAAACGGACGTCCGGTTGTTCTTTTCTTTTCTTATCTTATCTGATTGACGTGTGCGCGGCCTGCTTACGCAAGGAAATCCCAGTCATCCACGGGCGGGGGCGTCTGCGGCAGATCCGGGATCTGCGGCGCGGCGGGCGGCGCAGCGGGCGGCGCGGGCTCGACCGCCTCCGGCGCATCTTCGGGCGCGTCGGCGTCGGCAACCGGCATATCCCACGGCTCCTCCGAGCGTTCCAGCCGCGGCTCCGGAATGATCATCTGCAGCCCCGTCGCCTTCTGGCCGGCGAAATTCGCCCATTTTTCGGGATAGAATACATAATAAGATTTGTTGTTCTTCCTGCGATAGCCCTCGAAGCAATTGCACCAGATGAAGCTCGGGATCGCGATCACGATCCAGTAAAGAACGCCGAGGGTCAGCGTCTGCCAGGTGTGGCCGTATTCATGGATGCGCGTGTTGTAGGTCCAGGTCTCGTTGGGATGATTCTCCCGCATGAAGATGAACAGGCCGAGCGTCAGCCCGCCGGATTTCCACGGCACATAGGCGATGTAGGCATAGCCGAATTTCTCGGTGCGCCAGCCCTTGAGCTGGCAGAAGAGAAAGGCGAGCAGCCCGATCAGGTTGACCGGCAGGCCCCAGATCCACTGGAGCATATAAAAGACGGGCTCGGAAAATTTGAAATTGGGCATCTGGTCGTTTTTTTCATAGTTTGTCATACGGTTGCTTCCTCCTTTACCGTTTCTGTTTTCTCTTTCAGGATCAGATACGCGCCGGTTTCATCCGTTTCCAGCGGCACGGGCGTCGCGCCCTCCGCCTGCTGCGAGATCCACATATTCGCCCACTTCTGCCCGGCGATCTGCTCGCAGGTTCTGATCTGCTCGTCGGTGAGCAGCACGGCGCCGTATTTCTTCTTGACGGCGATGGCCGCGCGGATCATCGTGTGGTCCGCTTTTGTCATGGTGAATTTGCGCAGCGCGATCAGGCAGAACACGATGCACACGATCGGGATCGCCGCGGAAAACAGCTTGATGCCGAATTCGGAATTGAAAGCGCTGCCGAACAGCTCGTAGGCATGCTTGCCCTCGGGGATCGCGCCCGCCATCTGCGTGGCGTTCTTGCGCCCGGAGGTGCTCACGCCGAACCACTCGAGGCCGGTGAGCACGAACATGCCCATCACGCCGTGGGCGACCTTTTTGATAAAGCTGCTGAACGTGGCGATCACGCCCTCGCGGCGGCGGCCGGTGATCAACTCGTCCACGTCGGTCACGTCCGGATAATTGTTGTTGTTCGTAAAGCCGATGCCGGACAGGCCGAAGTTGTAAAGCACGGTGTGGATCATCACCAGCACGATCGTGACCGTGCGCGCGCCGGGCGTTTTCGGCGTGGTGAGGAAAAGGGCGATCGCAAGCGCCGCGAGATAGAAGGGCGTTGTGATCCAGGAGCATTTCTGCTTGCCGTATTTTTTGGTGATCGCGTAATTCAGCGGGAAGCCGGAGGCTTCAAACACACCGGCAATGATATTGATCAGGCCGTAGAGCTGATAGGTATCCGTCAGCTCCCGCAGCAGAAAGATCTTGCTGTTGTTGTAGAAGCCGAGCGCGAAGGCGTAAAGAATGGAAATCGTGAAATACTGGCGGAAGGCCTTGTTGCGGAAGACCTGCTTGTATTCGCGGAAGACGTAGCCGCCGTCAAAGGGCGCGAACTGCGTGCGCAGGGAGCTGGGCTCCTTGCACTTGGCCGCCGTGATAAAGATCGGCACCAGGTAGGCGATCGCCAGCGTCAGACCGACGGCGAAATAGCTGCTCTTGGGGATGGTTTCCGGATCGAGCGAGTGCGTGAACGCGCCCGCGACCGAGCCGAAGAAGGAGCCGACGCTCCAGCGCTCGGGCCGCACGAAATTGAGCACGATCGTGGCGAGGATGAAGGTCGGCACCATGCCGGCGCTGTTCATCAGATAGCCGACGGAATTATACTGCGTGCGCAGGAAGTATTCCGGCGCAAGCTCCGGCAGCATCGCCGTGTGCGGCACGAGCAGCACGGTCGTCATCGTGCTGTAGAACAGGTACGCGGCGATATAGTACCACATCACCGCCTGGGAATTCATCGAGTTGCTCAGGCCAAAGCTGTACCAGGTCATGAAATAGGCAATGCTGAAGGGCACCGCCGAAAACATGATATAGACCCGGTGCTTGCCGAAGCGGGAATGCGTGCGGTCCGTGATCACGCCCATGATCGGGTCGGTGATCGCGTCCCAGATCGATTTGATCAGAATGATCAGGCCCACCTGCGCGGCAGACAGGCCCTCCACATAGACAAGAAACGGAATGTAATACAGACTGAAGAAATACCCGGCGCCGCTCGTGGCGATATTCGTCGCGTTGTAAGAGAGCATCGGCCCGACGACCTCTTTTGTGGAGCCCTCGATGCCGATCGCTTTTTTGACGCGGTCGCCGAATGTCATTTTATTCGTTCCCATCGCGCGCACCTCAGACACTCAGCAGGCCGGCGTCCACGAGGTATTGCCCGCCGGTGCAGTAACGCGCCTTGTCGCTCGCGAGGAAGAGCACCATGTTCGCCGCATCCTCCGGCTCGATCCACGGCACAGGCTGCAGGTTGCCGGCGGAGCGCTCGGCGATCTCGATCGGCGTCATGCCTTCCATGGCGGCCAGACCGTCGTTCATCGGCGTATTCACGCCGGTCGGATGGATGCTCACCACGCGGATATTATAGGGCGCAAGCTCGATCGCCCAGGCCTTCGTCAGACCGGTCAGGCCCCATTTGGAGGCCGTGTAGTGCGAAAGGCGGTTGCCGCCGCGCAGCCCCATCACGGAGGAATTGTTGATGATCACGCCGCTTTTGGCCGCTTTCATGTGCGGCACGACCCGCCTCGCGACGTTGAACGGCCCCTTGAGGTTGATGTCGATCATCGCGTTCCATTCGTCGTCGGTCATCGTGTCCACCTCCGCATAAGCGCAGATGCCGGCGTTGTTGAAGAGAATGTCGATCTTGCCGAAGGCGTCGATCGCCGCGTTGACCGCAGCCGTCACCGCTTCATCCGAACGCACGTCGCCCGCCGCGATCACGCAGCGGCTGCCGAGCGCCTCCACTTCCTCCTTGAGGCTCTTCAGCTCGTCGCTCGTGCCGAATTCATAGGCCGGATACTCAATCTTTTTCGCCACGTCAAAGGCGACGACGTCCGCGCCTTCCTTTGCGAACGCAAGCGCGGCGGCTCTCCCCTGCCCGTGCGCAGCGCCGGTGATGAACGCGACTTTTCCCTGAAACTCTCCCATAAAAACAACCCTCCAGTTTTTAATTGATCTGCCTGAGCAGCTGATAATAAAACCCGATGCCGTCCAGATAGCTCTGCGTCTGCAGGCGCTCGTCGTTGCCGTGCATGGCCGCGCGCTCGGCGTCCGTGAAGCGGAAGCCGGCAAAGCGGTAGACGTTGGGGCAGATACGGGTAAAATGCTTGGAATCCGTGCCGCCGGTCATGACGTAGGGCACGGCGGGCACCTGCGGATAGGCCGCGTCGATCACCCGCGCGAGCAGCGCAAATGCGTCGCTGTCATAAGCGGAGACCGGCGAGGGCTCGAATTTGTAGTCGAAGCTGACCTGCGCAGTATCGCCGACCGCGTCGCTGATGCGGCGCAGCACGGCGCGCGTGGAATCCCACGGCGCGACGCGCACACTGAAGCCGGCGGAAGCTGCCGGCGGAATGATATTGATCGCGTCCGAGCCCTGCAGCATCGTCAGCGCGGCGGTCGTGCGCAGCATGGCGTTCGTCTCGCCGCCCTTCTTCATGATCGCCTTCACCAGCGGCGAGAACAGCCAGAGATTGCCGAACACCAGCCGCAGACCGAACGGCGCGTAGGACGCGACCTGCTGCAGCATGGCGCGCGTGGCGCCGTTGAGGCGGGCGGGATAGCGGACGGCCGACGCCTTGCGGATCGCCTGCATCAGCTGCGCCGGCGCATCCGTGGCGCGCGGCGTGGAGGAATGCCCGGGCTGCCCGTGCACGGTCAGCCGCAGATCCACAACGCCCTTTTCGCTCACGCCGACCATCGCGAAATCCTGATCGACGCCGAAGGCGGGCGCGTGCACCACCGCGCCGCCCTCATCGAGCACGAACCACGGCCGCACGCCGTTTTTTTCGAGCCAGTCGACAATGGCAGGCGTGGTATCGCCGCCGGTTTCTTCGTTGTTTGTGAAGGAAAAAAAGAGGTCGCGAGCCGGCCGGAAACCCTCCTTCTGCAGCGCCTGCGCCGCTTCCAGAAGCGCCGCGATGATGCATTTGGTATCCATCGCGCCGCGGCCCCAGATCTCATCGCCGATCACTTCGCCGCAGAAGGGCGGGTGCGCCCATTGCGCCGCGTCCGCGCTGACCACGTCATAATGCGCCATGAGCACGACCGGCTGCGCCTCGGGATCGGTCCCCGGCCAGCGCAGGAGCAGGCCGTATTGATTGATGCGCTGCGTTTCCAGCACCTCAAACAGCGACGGATACAGCTTCTGCAGCAGCGGCAGAAAGGCGGCGAACGGCGCTTCGTCGATCTCGCCCGCGCGCGGCCAGACGGTCGCGAGCCGCAGCATCTGCCCGAAGCGGTCCAGCGCACACGCGGCATCGACCGGCGCTCTCTCCGCTGCATGCGGCGCCGTTTTTTTCGGCCGCAGACGGAGCGCGCGCACAAGCAGCACGCAGACCAGCGCCGCGATCAGTCCGCCGATCACGGGCAGCACAAAGTTCGGCATCTCACTTCCCCCTCCGGATCCATTCTCATCGGCCCGTTTGCCGCAAACGCGCGCCGATCATTCTTTTTCTATTATAGCGAATCATGCGGCGTATTTCAATAGCGCAGACCAGTTTTTTCGACGCAAACTTTTTCCCGGAAATTTAAAAAAAGACTTGATTTTTATCAGAACATCGGCTATAATATACCAGCATTCATTTGACACACGGAGAGTTGTCCGAGTTGGTCGAAGGAGCACGATTGGAAATCGTGTGTACTGCAACAACGGTACCAAGAGTTCGAATCTCTTACTCTCCGCCAGAAAAAAGCACTGCTTCGGCAGTGCTTTTTTCAATGATGTGTGCCGCTGCGCGGAACATGATGTTTGCTTTGCAAATGATGTGCGCTGCGCGCATGATGTGTGCCTGCGGCACAGGAAGCGGAATACATCACATCCTTGCGACCAACGGGAGCAACATCATTTTTGACGCTTGCGTCAAAAACATCATTTGCGCCATCGGCGAATACGTCCAGGTATTGACCGCATGGCTGTCGCCGTCGAGAACGGTCACGGTATTGGCCGTGTTGATCAGCGCCTGCAGATCGGGGTATGTGTTTTATCTCTGTAAACCGGTATTTGTCTTACAGCCATTCGGAAACTTTCAGCTTTGAGTTTTTTGCCTGCGAACCGACAATTGCAAGTCCGCTCATATCAACATCAGCGCCGGCGCACATTCTTTTTACATCCCTCGGCATTCCCGAAAGTCCGCTTCCTTCGTGAGTGCAGATAATGCGCACCGCTTTGCCCGAAAAGTCAAGACCTTCAAGTGCAGTTTCAACCTCGGGAGCGTAAGTGCCCCAGTAAATCGGGCTCATCACAAAAATGGTATCATAAGTAGAAATATCTTTAAGTTTTTCCTTAATAGGAGCGTTGCCTACGCGCTGTTTTGCTTCCTTTATGCAGGTGTTATAATCTGCAGCATAAGGAACAGCCGGTTCAACCTTGAACATATCCGCCCCGGTCAGTTCCTGCACAAATTCTGCGACAATTTCGGTGTTACCCTTGTCAATCCAACCTACAGAATAGTTTTCATCAGCTCTGCTGAAATAAATAATAAGACTTTTACCCATCAGTATTCTCCTTTATAAACCGGAATTTATCTCACCATAAAAATCTGACCTTCGGTGGTGTCAACCATATACTGCTTCAGCGTCGGCGTCACCTGCGACACAAAGTGCGCGTGGTCATGGCCGGTAACAATCAGTTTGATCTGCGGGGCGTTGACAATCATATCATAGAATTCTTCTGTCGCTTCATTTGCTTTCTGTTCTTCTATCCATTGCTCTTCATAATTGTATTCGCGCATGATTTCCTCCGGCACGCCCATCAGCCATGCGGGATGGGGATAGCTCAGCTTTTCCATCTGGAATTTGAAAATATCGGGGGCATAGAGCGGAACGTGAAGGGCAAGAATCACGGGCATATCGTCCTTTGCAAGCTCGGCTTTGAAAAGGTCAAGCTGATTCTTGTCTATTTTGTGAAATGAATTATCGATTGCGATGAATTTCACGCCGTGCTCAACTCTGACAGAGTAATAGATATCGTTTGCAAAAGAGGCATTGACCTTGTTTTGCACGCTGTCGCGCCGCGCATAGTCCTCGCCGTCATCCCAGATATACACATGGTATTCGTGATTGCCCGCGCAGGCGAAAACGTCGTTGTTTGCGGTGAAATCTTTCGCGATGTCAAGATTCTTTTGGCTGACGAAGTCGATCACATCGCCGGTGTGAACAATCAAGGCATCCAGCTCCTTTGCTTTCACCGCGAGATCATCGAGCATACGCAGGTCCTTCGGGCAGTATGCTATGCGTTTGTTCGCAGTGTCAACCAGCCTTGCATCGCCGGAATCGCGCTCGTCGATATATGAAACGTGCGTGTCGCCCGCATGGATGAAATAAAACGGCTCGTTTGCGCCGATATCCAGTGTGTCAAAGGTGAAATACATACGGCCGTCTGCAGGATATTTACCGAAGATGCCGCAGAAGAAATAGGCAGCCTCGTGAAAAAACCGTTTGAATTGTCCGCCCGCACCCGTATGCACTTCGCCGCAATATAAGCAGTATTCGGGCTTGCTTTCAAAGAGTCTTGAAATGCTGTCGTTGTTGTTCAGCGTTGTTTTCATAAAGTCCGTCTCTCCCGAAGCTCCTGCGGTAAATGATGAAAAGATGATTGATAAGGAAAGCGCTGCTGCCATAAACAGTTTTGCTGGTTTTTTCATTGTTTCCTCCCCCTATCCCGATCTGTCGGGATCTTTTTATTTGCAAGGGCTGAATCCGGCGTTCTGCACACCGATCAGAGCACAGCAAGTATCAAAACAAAAGGATCTTGCGTTTTCAATTCACACACCTCGCAAAATACCGATTCGATAAGACTATCATATCACAAACGCCCCGTTTCTTCAACTGCGATCTCAATGAAAAACGACTGAAAAACCATTTCCGGCGATCAGGTCACGAGAAAATAAGACGATATTAAAATTTGGCTTTTATCAGCGCAGCCGCCCGGGGATTCCGAGCGGCTGTTTTAGATTGCGTGTTTTTGTTGAAAAAGTGTTATGCGTTATTCAGCGTGAAATACGCATCCGCGGCCTGATAGTAGAGGCAGAGGGCTTGGACGGCGTTGGCGAGTTCGTCGCTGACGGAAGGATCGTTCGCCTCGTATTTCGTGAGCGCCTTATAGACGTAGCTCATGGCGGAGTAGGTCCAGGTGTTGACCGTGCTGCCGCCGACGCTGCCGGTGTTGTAGCCGTTTTCGATCGTGGCCGGATTGCCGCCGACCACGCCGCCGACGCTGCCGGTGTTGTAGCCGTTTTCAATCGTGCCCGGATTGCGGCCGACCACGCCGCCGACGTTGTTCGTGCCGGACATATCGATCACGTTGACGGTCAGCGCGTCGCCGAGTTCTGCCGAGGGAATATCCGGAATTTCCACAAAGAAAAAGCTGCCGTTGACTTGCGGCGTCAGTTCGACGGCGTCGTCGCCTTCGCCGAGCAGGAAGGCGTAATCGTCGATGTTCCGGCCCTCGGGCAGGGTGAAATAATGCTTGATCGCCGTTTCGGTGCGCAGCACGAGGCTCGAGCCGGCGTAATTTACGCCGCCTGCTTCGTTCGTGATCTGCGCTTCATAATCCGCAAGGGACGCTGCGGTCACATCTGCAAAGCCGCTGTCGTCAAACAGATCGTGCTGATGGAAATTGTCATCGAAGTCGAACAGCTCGTTTGCGTAGTAGCCGTAAGTGGCAAGGCTGCCGGCGAGCGCCATGAAAGCTGCATTATCCGCCATCGTCTGCTGCGCCTCAGTCAGATACTCCTGCACGGAATAAGTGAATTCTTCATAGTGATATCTCTCGCCGTAGCGGAACCAGCCGGTGATCGGCGTATCGATCTGCGCGGCGGCGACGCGGCACGTGAATTTATACAGCTTGCGTCCGGCCATGATGATGAACTGCCCGGGATCGAAATCCGCCTCTTGCTCTTCGCCGTCCACGATAAAAGTGGCGACGACTTGCTCGTTCGGCACGGGCAATTCCGCGTAGAAGTTGACGCCGATCTCGCCGCCCAGAGACAGTGAGTGCGCACTGGCCGTGATCGGCGTTTCCATCTGCCATCTCAGCACGGGGTAATCGTCCTCGACGTACGACCAGTCATTCTCCTGAAAGCCTGCCATATGCTCTAAGGCTATGTCGCCTGTCAACTCCATCGTGAAAAAACCCTTGACGTTATACTCATCCATATTTTGTCCATCGGTCGCGGGATGGTTGCAAAGGGCGGCGTCGAAATAGCAGTTTTCAATCAAGCCCATACTGGTTGCCAAAACGCCTTTGACTGAATCGTTGCCGGTCAGGGAGCATGCGCTGTAGCAGTCGCGGATCGTTCCGGCGTATTCGTTCAAAGACGCAACCCCACCGATACGACTTTCCCCGCTCACGTCGCCCCGATTATAGCAGCACCGAACTGTTCCGTGATTATTTGCAATAATACCGGCGGCATTCTTTTCCGTGGCGGTAACGGCGCCGGTGTTGAAAGAATACTGCAGCTGCGTCCAGTTATCACCGATCAGACCGCCGACGATTTCTTTGCCGCTCACGTCGCCCGTGTTGCGGCAGTTCAGAATCGATCCGTCCCGGCTTGCTCCCACAAGACCGCCGATATTTGAACCTGAGCCGGAAACCGTGCCGCCGTTTCTGCAATCCTGCATTTGTCCGCCGAAATTGTAGCCGACAATGCCGCCGACGTTAGATTCACCGGTCACGGCGCCGGCGAAAATACAGTTCCGCATGGGTGCGTCGTAGCCAAGCACGCCCGCAATACCGCCGACGTATTCATTGCCTGTGACGTTGCAGGCGCTATAGGAATCCAGGATCTGACCATTGCCCGCGCCGGCAATACCGCCGACGTAAGACTCGCCGGTCACCGTGACGGCGGAGGAACAGTTCTGAATCGTGCCCAGGCTGTTGCCGGCAATGCCGCCGACGAATAAACTGCCGACGATGGATGCATCGATCAGATCGAGATTTTTTACGATCCCGCTCCCGCCGATCAGCCCGAACAGACCGACGTAGCTTCCATCGTTGTCCGACGGCGTGCTAAGACCGGTAACGGTGTGGCCCTGCCCGTCAAACGTGCCGACGTAGGCGTTCGAATTATCGCCGATGGGGATCCAGTCGGTTGCGAAATCCAGGTCATCCAAGCTGTTTTTCGCCGTGATATTCTCCGTGATTTCGGCGCAGAGCGCGGTTTCGCCGCCGTTGACGGCAGCCGCAAACGCCTTGAGATCGGCATAATTGCCGATCTGATAGGGATCCTCCGGCGTGCCGCTGCCCTGCAGATCGAGCGCCGAAGCGTGCAGGCTGAAAGCGCCCATGCCGAGCAGCATGGCCAGCGTCAGCAGCAGCGACAGTCCTTTTTGCATCCGTTTCATGCTATGACCTCCTTATTTCAGGAACACTATAACACATAATTCTAATTAATTATTATATCATATCGCGCGCGCTTTTGCAAACGTTTTGTTGCGGGAAACCGCGGCGCTGAAACCGCAGCGGTGAAGCAGAATGCCGCCTGACGTTTCCTCTCCCCGATCCTTCGCGCGTGCAGGACGGACTGCATTTCCGTTTTCCACGCTTCCTAATCTTGCTTTTTCGCATCATTTATGGTATACTGATTGCGGCGTCATCAGGCGCATCATGAAGAAAGAGGAGACGTTGCAGATGAAAAAAGCATTGAGCATCATCCTTTCGGTGGTTCTGGCTTGTTCCTGTATGACGATCTGTGCGCATGCGGTGTACTTCAAAGAGCTGGATCTCGTTTTCGTGATCGATTCGACCAGCTCCATGCTCGACAACATCGAAAGAGTGCAAGAGGACATGACGATGTACATCGACGCGTTGGAACAATCCAGAAAAGATTATCGGATTGCCATCGTGGATTATCGCGACTTTGCGGAGCGCTCAGAGTCCGAAAAGGATTATCCGTATAAAGTGACGCTGGATTTCACGGAGATCGTGGGGGATATTCTGGACGGCGTCCGGTTGCTGGATCTCGGATACGGCGGCGACGGGCCCGAAACCATCTGCTCGGCGCTGATCGACGGCCTGAACGCGTTATCCTGGCGTGAGAATTCCGCCAAGGCGGCGATCCTGATCGGCGACGCGCCGGCGCTGGATCCTGAGCCGAACACCGGATATACCAAAAAGGATGTCGTCAACTACCTGCGTTACGGCTCCGGCAACATTCTCGATATCCTTATGGGAAAATCGACGAGAAGCCACATCCAGCTGTTTTCGATCGCGACCATCTCCGACTACATCAGAGATTACGATGATTACGAGGAAATGGTGGATCTGATCATTGATGATTTTGCCTATCTCGCGGACGGCACGGGCGGAAAATCCTTCATCGCGGATGACACGTGGGAGATCACGGAAAGCGTTCTGAAGATCATCGACAATCTCGAAGAGTGGGTCGTGGATCCCGACGAGTCGATCACGCCGGCGTACGGAAAGAAATTTGAGGGCGTTCTGGGCCCCGTGAGTGCGATCGTTCTTGCGCCGTATGCCTTCCTGTATATGGTGATTTCCAAGCTGATCGACAGCTCGTCTGCCGGTTTCAACAGTTTCCTTGCGTTCTTAGAGCGCCTCCTCGTGAGATAACAAGGCCCGGATCGTGCGGCGCAGCGGGTCGAAAAAGTCGTTTTCAAGATACAAAAAAGCAGGTCTTTCGGCCTGCTTTTTTATTCTGCAATT
>JAFZNN010000175.1 GCA_017550895.1 Clostridia bacterium | reverse complement strand
GCTGTCCCGCTACGCGGACAGCGTCGGCGCGCATTTCGCCATTGAGACCGGCCCCGAAACCTCGGCCGTGCTCAAGGAATTCCTGGACGCGCACGGCTCCACTGGCGTCGGCGTCAACCTCGACCCGGCGAACCTCGTCATGGTCACGGGCGACGACCCGGCCGGCGCGGTGATCAACCTTCAAAAGTACATCGTGCACACTCACGCGAAGGACGGCAGACAGCTGTTCTATAAAGACCCGGAAATCGTCTACGGCATCAAAAAGGATCCGCTTGTTACGGACGCTTCCTTCATCGAGGTGCCGCTCGGCGAGGGCGACGTGCCCTGGGAGCGCTATCTCAACGCGCTCGAGGAAATCGGCTATCACGGCTTCCTGACCATTGAGCGCGAGGTCGGCGACGATCCGGCGCGGGATATCGGCATCGCCGTGAACTTCCTGAGAAAGCTGGGGTGCTGACGATGAAAACCGGCGTGAGCAGCTACAGTTTTCAGCAGCTTCTTTCCGCGGGGACGGAATCGCAGCTGAGCATCATGGAAAAAGCCCGGGACATGGGCTTTGACGGCATTGAATTCACCGATCTGAATCCGCCGCAGGGCGTGAGCGAGGCGGGCTATGCGCAGATGCTGCGCGCGGAGAGCGAACGGCTCGGCCTGCCGATCATCAGCTACACGATCGGCGCGAATCTGCTTTGCGCCGAAGGGCTCGACGCGGAGGTCGAGCGGGTCTGCCGCAAGATCGACATCGCGGCGCTGCTCGGCGCGCCCTGTCTGCGGCACGACGCCGCCTGGGGCATGCCGGAGGCGCAGCGCAGCTTTGCGGGCTTTGCGCAGGCGCTGCCGCAGCTGGCGGAGGGCTGCCGCCGGATCACGGCCTATGCCGCGGAAAAAGGGATCGTCACCATGGTGGAGAATCACGGCACCTTCTGCCAGGAGAGCGCCCGTCTGGAGGCGCTGGTCACGGCGGTCGGGCATCCGAATTTCGGCGTGCTCGCGGATCTGGGCAACTTCGCCTGCGCGGATGAAAACAGCGCGCAGGCCGTCGGCCGTCTGGCGCCGTTTGTCAAGCATGTGCACGCGAAGGATTTCCTGATCCGCAGCGGCACCGGCGTCGATCCCGGCGCGGGCTTCTTCCGCTCGCGCGGCGGCAATTATCTGCGCGGCACGATCGTCGGCCACGGGCGCATTCCCGTGCTGCAATGCCTGCGCATCCTCAAAAACAGCGGCTACGACGGCTGGCTGAGCATTGAATTCGAGGGCATGGAGCCCTGCCTGCAGGGCATTGCCATCGGGCTGGACAACCTGAAGAAAATGGAATCCATGATATAAAAGAGGAAGGAAGAGAACCATGAAATTCAAAAATCTGATCGCTGCTTCCGCAGCGCTGACCGGCGCGGTGGCCGGCGTAAGCTATCTCGTTTTTTATGAGGTCATGAACCGCAACGCGAAGCTACCGCAAAAGCTCGGCTCCGTCATGGCGCCGCCCTCCGAGGACGTCGTGCCCGCGGACGAGGATCCGCGCAAGCTCTGGCTGGACGAGCAGGAGTTTGAGACATTCACCATCAAGAATCCGGAGGGCAACACGCTGCACGGCTATCTGCTGCGCCCCGAAACCCCGTCGGGTATCTACGTCTTCTGCAGCCACGGCTACCGCAGCAGTGGCAAGGGGCAGTTCGCGCTGATCGTCAAATACTATCACGATCAGGGTTACAACGTGTTCCTGGTCGATCATCGCGGCGCGGGCGAGAGCGAGGGCAAATACATCGGCTTCGGCGTGCATGAACACAAGGACAGCCTGCTCTGGCTGAACTTCATGAACGAAACCTTCGGCCCGGACATTCAGATCATCCTGCACGGCATTTCCCTTGGCTGCGCCACGGTCACGATGATGAGCGGCTGCCCGGAGCTGCCGGACAACGTGAAATTCATCATCGCGGACTGCGGCTTCACGACCGCGCAGGCGGAGTTTGAGCACAACCTCAAGAACCTGCACGTGCCGAAGTATCCCCTGCTTCCCGTGACGGACTTTGCCAACAAGCTCTTCTCCGGCTTTAATTTCAAAGAGGCCGATCCGATCAATTATGTCAAGAACGCCAAGGTGCCCATGCTGTTCATACACGGCACGAAGGATGATTTCGTGCCCACCTTTATGGTGCATCAGCTCTACGGCGCCTGCGGCAGCGAATACAAAGACCTGCTGCTGGTTGAGGGCGCGGCCCATGCGGAAAGCTACGCGGTGGACAGCGCCGCCTATGAAGCGAAGATCCAGGAATTCGTGGACCGCTTCATCGACAAACCGGAAGAGAAACCCGCGGAATAACACGATCGGGCGGCGCCGGCCGGCGCCGCCTTTTCCTGAATTCTTATAAGCGATCAACGAGGTGATTTCATGCTGGAAATCAGACATTTGACCAAAAGCTACGGCGACAAGGTGGCGGTTTCCGACCTGTCGCTCTCGATCGCGCCCGGCGATATTTACGGCTTCATCGGCCACAACGGCGCAGGCAAAACGACCACGATCAAGGCCTGCTGCGGCATTCTCGGCTTTGAATCGGGCGAGATCCTGATCGGCGGCCACTCCATAAAGGAGGAGCCGATGCGCTGCAAAGAAATGCTGGCTTACATCCCGGACGAGCCGGCGCTCTATGAATTTCTGACCGGCCGGCAGTATCTGGACTTCGTGGCGGATGTTTACCGCATCCCCAAGGCCAAGCGCGAGGAAAAGATCCGCAGCAGCGCGCAGGCCTTTGAGATGCAGGGCGCGCTGGCCGATACGATCGACGGCTATTCCCACGGCATGAAGCAGAAGCTCTCGATCATGGCGGCGCTCCTGCACGAGCCGAAGCTGATGATCCTGGACGAGCCGTTTGTGGGCCTGGACCCCAAGGCGGCGCACACGGTCAAGCAGATCATGGCGCAGCTGTGCGCTGAGGGCGGCGCGATCTTCTTCTCCACGCATGTGCTGGAAGTGGCAGAAAAGCTCTGCAACAAAATCGCGATCCTCAAGGACGGCAGGCTGGTTGTCAGCGGCAACACCGCCGATGTGATCGGCGACGCCTCGCTGGAGGATGTGTTCCTGGAAGAGGAGACCGATCATGTTTAAAACGCTGCTGAAAATCAACATCAAGTCCTTGTTCAGCACGATGTTCCGCCGCAAGAGCACAAAGCCCGGCAGATCCGCCGGCAGCAAAGCCGGCCGCGTTCTGCTGGTCCTGCTGCTTTCGGTCTATGCACTGGGCGTGATGATGGTCT
>JAFZNN010000174.1 GCA_017550895.1 Clostridia bacterium | reverse complement strand
CTGGCTTAATGCGTCAAAGCCGCACTGACATACATCAAGTATGCCGTGTGCGGCTTTTCCTTTTTCTGAACAATTTCTGCTCCCACAAAACTGGGAACCATCGAAAAGAGATGCAATTTGCGTGCAATCGCGTCGTTCTTCGGCGCAGGGATACTTGACGTATCTCAAGCCGAAAACGGCGTGAGTGTGCGTGAAGGGCGCTCTTTTCGACAACACTGGGTTATGAACCCCTGCCGTTCGGCGGAGATCTTTTTTACCCGAGGGTTGCCAGAAAATTCCAAACAGGAAATAATTCCGCAGAATCCCTTTACATTCCGCCGGAATTCCATTATAATCTGATTACAGTTTTAATTGGGCAAAACGGCGCCGCAGCCGTTTTGCAAAGGGGAGAGAGAAAAATGTACGAACTGAATATGGCGATCAACGTGATCATTTCCGCGCTTCTGGTGATCCAGTCGGCCCTCTGCCTGCCGCTGGAGACCCTGCTGTTCCGGTTTGACACCGCGGCTTCCGTTTTCGAGAGCGGGGACGACATGTACACGGTGATCTGGTCGACCTCGCTGCCCGGCACAGGGTATGTCACCTACGAATATGAGGGGCAGGCCTACACGGTGACGGACGAGGAGAACGCCGCGATCCGCACGACGGACACGGTCCACAGCGTCCGGATCCCCAAAGCGCATCTGGATCAAAACACCTACACCTATCATTCGCAGCACATCGGCGTCAAGCGCGCCTATGTGGCCGTGAAGGGGCGCACGGTATCCTCCGACCCCGTCGCGTTCAAAGGGTATGCGGGGCAGGACGCGGTCCGCGCGCTGGTGATTTCGGATATTCACGAAAATCCGGACACGGCAGCAAAAGCGGTGGCGGCGTTTGACACGGCGCCGGATCTTGTCATCATGAACGGCGACGAGGTCAGCTATATGACCTCCGTTGTGAAATTCAAGCAGATTCTGGCCTATGCCCACCGCTTCTCCGGGGGCACGGTCCCCGTGATCTACACGCGCGGCAACCACGAGAATCGCGGGGAATACGGCGCGGCGGCCGTTGACATTTTCAAGACGACGACCGGCGGCATGTATTTCACCTGCTCCTACGGGCCGATCAGCATGATCTGCCTGGATTCCGGGGAGGACAAGGCCGATTCCGACTGGACCTACAGCGGGCTTGTGGACCACGAGGCCTACATTGCGCGGGAGACGGAATGGATGCGCACCCTGACGCCCGACGAGGACGCGGAATACCGCATCGGCATCGCGCACATCCCGAATCTCAAAAACCGCTACGGCAACAACTGGGTCGAGATCCTGACGGAGCTGAAGCTGGATCTGTTTGTGGGCGGGCACAAGCACCGCGTGAATTTTGAATACAACAAGGGCGGCGCGCCCTTTTATCAGATGCTCGACGGCGGCAAAGCCAGGGACAACGGCTATGTGGCGACGATGCTCACCTTTGCCGATGGGCAGATCTCCGTGCTGTGCTATGACGATCAGCACAATGTGAAGGGCGAGCACACCTATACCCTGCCGGTGGATCTTTCGCCGGTTGCGGCGGCCTGAAAAAAGACTATACAGAACGGCAAAACTGTGGTATAATCAAACAGATGCGGCGGGCGGGATCGGATCCGCGCGCCCAAGGAACGGCAGCTTCGGCAGAAAGGCGACTGGGACCTGATATGAGTGAAATGAGCGTACTATTTTCGAGAATGATCGGCACGCTGGCCGTGATCCTGATGATCGCGGCGTTCATCGGCAGCAGCGACATCATTTCAAAATGGATGGAGCGGACGCATTCGCGCTGGAAATACGCGGTGCTCTCCGGTGTGCTCGGCGGTGTCTTCGGCATTTACGGCAACATCTCCGGCTTTGAGCTGAACGGCGCCGTGGTCTCTGTGCGCGATATCGGACCGATGCTCGCCGGCTTTCTCGGCGGGCCGGTCGGCGGCCTGCTTGCCGGCGCGATTGCGGGGATCCACCGGCTGACGCTCGGCGGCATCACGGCGTATGCCTGCGTCGTGGCGACCTGCTGCATCGGCCTTGGCTGCGGCATCATTTCAAAAATCAAGCATGATTTCATCGTCAAGCCGTACTGGGCGCTTCTGGTCAGCGTCATGATGGAGGCGTTTCATCTCGGGGTTGTGCTGCTCATGGTCAAGCCCTTCGAAACGGCCTATGACATTGTCCGGCAGATTGCGCTGCCGTTCATCGCGACCAACGCGCTCGGCTTTGTGCTCATGACGAGCATCATGACCTATACGGAGCGTCAGCGCAGCATGGCGATCGAGCGCAGCCGCCTGCAGTCGGAGCTGGAGGTGGCCAACGTTATTCAGCACTCGCTGCTGCCGACGATTTCGGACGAGTATCCGGGGCGCAGTGAGGTCGACGTCGACGCGTCGATGGAAGCGGCGAAAGAGGTCGGCGGCGATTTTTACGACGTCTTTTTTGTGGACAAGGACCGCCTGGCTTTTGTTATCGGCGACGTTTCGGGCAAGGGCGTGCCCGCGGCGCTCTTCATGGCGAGCGCAAAGATCACGCTGCAGAACTGCATCCGGGATATCCCGGCGCTGTCCGAGGCGGTGGAAGCGGCCAACAACGCCCTTTGCGCCAGAAACGAAGCGGAAATGTTCGTCACGCTCTGGGTGGGCGTGCTGGATCTGACCAGCGGCGCGCTGACCTATGTCAACGCCGGCCACAATCCGCCGGTCACCGTCCTGGACGGCCGCGCGGACTTCCTGAAAACCAGAAGCGGTCTGGTGCTCGCCGGCATGGAGGGTGTGCCGTATAAGGAGCACCGGCTTGAGATCCGCCGGGGCGACATGATCTGTCTGTATACCGACGGCGTGACCGAGGCGGAGAACGCGCAGCACGAGATGTTCGGCGAGGATCGCCTGCTCGCCTGCTTTGAAAATACCGACGACATCGGCGCGACGCAGGTGATCGAAACCGTAAAAAGCGCCGTCGACGGGTTTGTCGACGGCTACAGTCAGTTTGACGATATTACAATGCTTTGTTTCAAATATCAATAAAAAGCGAGCAAAAAGGGGCCTTCTGCGGAAGGTCTCTTTTTTTATGTTCCGCTCGCGCCGTAGTTGGAAAGCACGCGCGCGGAGGGATCGCTGACGTTGCAGCCCTCCCAGGCCGGGTTCGGCATCCAGAAGCCGGTGACCATGCCGGCCTGCCCGGGATAATACTTTTCAAAAATCTCCCGATAGAGCAGGGATTCCTTTGTGAACGGCTGCGCATAAAGAAACCGGCTTTTCTTTGCCGCGAATTCCGCGTCGGAATATTGTGTTTCCGCAAATTCCTTCAGGTCGTCCACCATCGAATGGCCGACTGCGTCGGAAAACGCCGCCTTTTCGCGCCAGAGGATGGCGTCCGGCAGATAGCCGAGGCCCTCAAACGCGTGGCGCAGCAGATATTTGCCCTTGCCGTAGGTGTTCATCTTCATCGCCGGATCGAGCGAAAGCACATAGGAGGCGAAATCCAGATCGCCGAAGGGCACGCGCGCTTCCAGCGAGTTGACGGAGATGCAGCGGTCCGCGCGCAGCACGTCGTACATATGCAGCTCCCGCACGCGCTTTTCGCTCTCCGCCTGGAATGCCGCGGCGTCCGGCGCGAAGTCCGTGTATTTGTAACCGAACAGCTCGTCCGAAATCTCGCCGGTCAGCAGCACGCGGATATCGGTCTTTTCATGGATGTATTTGCAGACCAGATACATACCCATCGAGGCGCGGATCGTTGTGATGTCGTAGGTGCCGAGCAGGGCAATCACGGCTTCGAGATTGGCGAGCACCTCTTCTTTGGTCATGATGACCTCCGTGTGCTCGCTGCCGATGAATTCGGCCACCTGCCGCGCGTATTTCAGGTCGATCGCGTCAAGATCCATGCCGATGGCGAAGGTGCGGATCGGCTCCTTGCTGCAGCGGGCGGCAATGGCGCACACGAGAGAGGAATCCAGCCCGCCGGAGAGCAGATAGCCCACCTTGGCGTCCGCGACCATGCGCTTTTCCACGCCGGCGATCAGCTTTTTGCGGATGTTGGCGCACGCCGGTTCCAGCGCATCCTGCGAGACGGCCTTGACCGTGGCAATGCTGCGGTAGCAGACAAATACGCCGTCCTTATAGTAATGGCCCGGCGGGAAGGGCAGAACCTGCGCGCACAGGCCGACCAGGTTTTTTGCTTCGCTCGCAAAGAGGATCGCGCCCGCCGCGTCGTAGCCGTAATAAAGCGGACGAATGCCGATCGGATCGCGCGCGGCGATGTAGGAGCCGGTGCTGCCGTCAAAAAGGATCAGCGCGAATTCGGCGTCGAGCATGGCAAACATCTCCGTGCCGTATTCCCGATAGAGCGGCAGCAGGAGCTCGCAGTCCGAGTCGCTTTCAAACGAATAGCCTTTTTCGATCAGCTGTTTGCGCAAGGCCTGAAAGCCGTAGAGCTCGCCGTTGCAGACCACATAATTGCCGTCCATCTCAAACGGCTGCATTCCCTCCGGATGCAGGCCCATGATGGCCAGCCGGTGAAAGCCGAGCAGGCCCTTGCCGGTGTCGATGATCCGGCTGTCGTCCGGGCCGCGGGATTTCGTTGCGGCAAAACCGCGTTCAAAGGCGTCGCGGGCAGCGTCCTCGCTGCAATAACCCATAATGGAACACATATCAGAACTTCCTTTCCGGTTTAGAAATGGAGCGGCGCTTCAATGCCGCAGCAGCGTTTCGATCCGCCGCGCCGCTTCCGCCGTGTCCTCCGGATCGCCGAAGGTGGTGAATCGCAGATAGCCCTCGCCGCAGGCGCCGAAGCCGGCGCCCGGCGTGCCGACGACCTGAATCTCATGGAGCAGCCGGTCGAAAAACGCCCAGCTGTCCTGCCCGTCCGGGCAGGCGACCCAGAGATACGGTGCGTTTCTGCCGCCCGTATACCACAGGCCCGCCGCGTCCAGCGCCGCCATGAGCACCGCCGCGTTCCGCTTGTAAACGGCCAGCGTTTCATGGATCTGCCGCTGCCCTTCGGGCGTAAATACGGCGGCCGCGCCGCGCTGCAGGATATAGGAAATGCCGTTGGTCTTCGTCGTGCGGTTGCGCACCCACATGGCGTGAAGCTGCGCGCCGCCGCGCTTGAGCTCGCGCGGGATGACTGTGTAGCCGCAGCGCGTGCCGGTGAAGCCGGCCGTTTTGGAGAACGAGCAGACCTCGATCGCGCAGGTGCGCGCGCCGTCGATCTCAAAGATGCTGTGCGGCACGCCGTCCTCCGTGATGAACGCTTCATAGGCCGCGTCAAAGAGGATGACCGCGCCGGTTTCGTTGGCATAATGCACCCATTGCTGCAGCTGCGCGCGGCTGAGCACCGCGCCGGTCGGGTTGTTCGGGGAGCAGAGATAAACCACGTCCGCCTGCTTCTCCCACGGCGGGGACGGCAGGAAGCCGCTCTGCCTGCCGGTCGTCAGGTGCACGATCCTGTTGCCGGCCATCACGTTGGCGTCCACATAGGCGGGATAAGCAGGCTCGGGGATCAGCACGGTTTTGCCGGGGCCGAACAGATCGAGCAGGTCGCCCAGCTCGTCGCTCGCGCCGCTGGAAACAAACACCTCGTCGGGGTCAAGCGTCACGCCGCGGCCGGCATAATGCGCCGCGATCGCTTCCCGCAGGAACGGCGCGCCGCACTCCGGCATGTAGCCGTGAAAGGTCGCCTGCGCCGCCTGATCCTCCACCGCCGCATGCAGCGCCTCGATCACGGCGGGGCAGAGCGGCTGCGTCACGTCGCCGATGCCCAGGCGGTACAGCCGCCGGTCGGGATGCGCCTCCAGATAGGCGGCGGTTTTCTTTGCGACATGGAAGAATAAATAGGAATCCTGTAATTCCAGATAATGCAGATTCGGCGTCATCATGCGGGCACCTCACATTCACATACAATCGCGGCCGGGCCGGTCATCTGCACGCTGCCGTTTGCCTGCACGCGCACGGTCAGCACGCCGCCGTCCAGCCGGACGGCAATATCCCGATCCGCTTCGCAAAGGCCTGCCGCGACGGCTGCCGCGGCGCTCGCGCACGCGCCGGTGCCGCAGGCCATCGTCACGCCGCTGCCGCGCTCCCAGACGCGCATGCGCAGCGAGTTTTCACCGGTGACCGTCACGAATTCCGCGTTGACGCCGCCCGGAAACGCCGCGTGATGCTCGAGCAGCGGGCCCAGCCGTTCCAGCGCAACCGCATCTGCGTCGGGCGTAAAGACCACGGCGTGCGGATTGCCGACGGAAACGGGCGTGCACACGACGGTTTCGTCGCCGGCCTGCAGCGTCAGCGGCGGGCGCACCTCGGCCTTTCCCATCTCGACCTGCACGGCGCGCACCTTGCCCGCCATGGTCGTGAGCGTCAGCGTCTTGACCCCGGAGAGCGTTTCCACCGTCAGCGTTTTTGCGTCCGTATAGCCCTTGTCATAGACGTATTTCCCAACGCAGCGGATGCCGTTGCCGCACATTTTCGCCTCGCTTCCGTCCGCGTTGAAAATGCGCATTTTGAAATCCGCGACGTCGGAGGGGAGGATCAGGATCAGGCCGTCCGCCCCGACGCCGCAGTGCCGGTCGGAAAGCCGGATCGACACCCCGGCGGGATCCTCCACCGCGCCGTAGCTGTATAAATAATCATTCCCCAACCCGTGCATTTTCGTCAGATGCAGCGGCTGCTTTTCCGGAAACGTCCCGTCCGCATAGGGCGGCGGCGTGCCGATCTGCATGGCCGGCGTTCTTTCTTCAAAATAGGCCGCGCCGTCGGAGCTCTGATAAAATTTCATAAGAATGCGCTCCTTTCCGTTGCCGCTTCAGAATCGGTCAATAGCGCGAAAGACAGCGGCGTCCTTTCGCACATGCGGTGAAAAGACGCCGTTGCCTTTCAAAACAGAGGGGTCCAATTGAACGAATGGTCAGATCAACTGCCGTTCGGCAAAAAAGAAAAGCACCTTTGAGCCGCTGAGCCCAAAGACGCCGTTGCCTTTCTGCCTGTATTCTACACCGGGGATCGGGATTTGTCAACCCCCAATTTTCAATTGCGTGCGGCGCGCCGGTCAGTCCGTTTGCGACGCCAGAAGCTCTTCTGCGACGGCGCGGCGGGTGATGCAGCGGTCCATCGCCTGCTTTTCGATCCAGCGGTGCGCCTGCGCCTCATCCATCTGCCGCTGCTCGATCAGCAGCCATTTTGCGCGGTTGATCAGCCGGATCTCTTCCATTTTTTCCTCGAGGGACAGCGATTTGTGTTCCATGCGGCGCAGCCGCTCCCGCGCGCTTGCCATCCAGTCGAGCGCCATGAGCATCGTCTGCTTGGAGAAGGGCTTCGCGAGCGTGAAAACGCCGTAGCCCGTCGCCTTTTCCGAAATCTCCGCGAGCAGCTCCGCTCGCACGAGCAGCAGGACGACCGTGCCGGAGGACCGGCAGCAATCGATCGCGAAGGAAAGGCCGGAATCATCCGGCAGGGGAGAATTGAGGATCACGAAATCGTAGCTGCGTTCGGCAGTCGCGCGCCCGGCGGCGGCGATGCTCGCAACCGTCTGCACGGGATCGAATTGCAGCTCCGGCAGCAGTTCGCGCAGCGCGTGGTCCGCCTGCGTCGACGCCGAAACGATCAGCACGCTGTAAACGCGCCGCTGCAGCTTCATGCCGTTCTCCTCCTTCCTAACTGTGATCGACGATTTGTTACGGTTTGCAATAGACGTTGACGAGCGCCTCCGGCAGGCTGGCGCGGATGAACGCGCTCTGCGCCGCGAGGCTGCGCGCTTCCGCGAGCGATGCGGGCAGGGTCTGATACTGCGCCAGGGTCGCAGCGTCCGCCGTGAACAGATTCAGATCGGTCTGCGGCGGCAGGCGCAGCTGCCGCTCGATGCCGTCGAGCGCGGCGTCGATGATCAGCGCAAACGCGAGATAGGGGTTCGCGGCCGGATCCGGCGAGCGCAGCTCCATGCGGCGGTATTCGCCCTCGGCGGCGGGGATGCGCACGAGCTGCGACCGGTTTTCATGGGACCAGGTGATATACCGCGGCGCTTTGTTTTTGCCCAGCCGCAGATAGGAATTCTCCGTCGGGTTGAGGAAGACCGTCAGCTCCGGGGAATGCGCGAGGATGCCGGCGATCATCGCCTCGAATGCCGGCTGCGCGCAGGGCTGCACGGAAAGATTGATGTGCAGACCGTTGCCCGGCGCATCCTCCAGCGGTTTCGGAGAGAAATCCGCCCAGTAGCCGTTGCGGTGCGCGATGGTTTTGACCACAGTCTGGAGCGTCACGGCATGATCCGCCGCCGTCAGCGCATCTGCGTAGCGGCAGTCGATCTCGTTCTGCCCCGGCCCCATCTCGTGATGCGAGCTTTCGGGGCGCACGCCCATCTGCTCGAGCGTCAGGCAGACCTCGCGGCGCACGTTTTCACCCCGGTCTTCGGGCGCGATATCCATATAACCTGCGTTGTCGCATGGCTCCTTGGTCGGGTTGCCCGCGTCGTCCTGCCGGAACAGATAGAATTCCTGCTCCGCGCCGAAGCGGAAGGTATAGCCCTTGGCTTTGGCCCGCGCGACCGCAGCTTTGAGCAACGCGCGCGTGTCGCATTCAAACGCCTTGCCGTCCGGATAGGTGACGCCGGAGATCATGCGCACCACGCGCCCGTGCTCCGGCCGCCAGGGAAGCGCCACAAGGGTTTCCGGCTCCGGATGCAGGAACAGATCGCTGTGCGCCTCATCCCCGAATCCGGCGATGGAGGAGGCGTCGAAGGCGATGCCGTGCGCAAACGCGCGCGGCAGCTCCTCGGCCACGATCGAGATATTCTTGCGCTTGCCGAACACGTCGCAAAACGCCAGGCGGATAAATTTGATATCCTCCTCGCGGATGAACTGCATGATTTCATCTCTGGAAAACTCCATCTTTGCACCTGCTTTTCATTGGAATAAAAACAGAAAACGCCCATTTTTACACGGAATCTGCTCCATATAAAAATGAACGCCCTTGCTCATTTGACAGAATTATAGGCGATTTGTCTGCGTTTGTCAAGAAAAATCTGCAAAATCGGACAAACGAAACGGAAAAATACGGTTTTCGCGTTAAAAAAACAAAAAAGGGGCTTGACAAATGCCGCTGCGGCGCGTAAAATAACTGCATAAAGGCAAGGGCGTCTTTGGGCAATGGGGCTCAAAGCCGCTTTTTTATTTTCATTTCGTATTTTAAAAGGCAAAGGCGTCTTTTACAGCGCGGAGCAATCCGCGGGGAGCGCCTTTGCTTTTATTTTTAGGAGGATTGTTTATGTCTTATGTCGATGAAGTCCTGGAGGAAGTCGTCAGAGAAAACCCGCACGAACCGGAATTCCATCAGGCGGTGAAAGAGGTGCTGGACTCGCTGCGTCCGGTCATCGAGAAGAACGAGGCGGTTTATCGCCGGGATGCGCTGCTTGAGCGCCTGGTCAATCCCGAGCGGCAGATCAAGTTCCGTGTGCCCTGGATCGACGATCAGGGGCAGGTGCACGTCAACACCGGCTACCGCGTGCAGTTCAACAGCGCGATCGGCCCCTACAAGGGCGGCCTGCGTCTGCATCCCTCGGTGAATCTGAGCATCATTAAATTCCTCGGCTTCGAGCAGATTTTCAAAAACAGCCTGACCGGCCTGCCGATCGGCGGCGGCAAGGGCGGCTCGGATTTCGACCCGAAGGGCAAGTCCGACCGTGAAATCATGGCGTTCTGCCAGAGCTTTATGAGCGAGCTTTGCAAATACATCGGCGCGGATACCGACATCCCGGCCGGCGACATCGGCACCGGCGCGCGGGAGATCG
>JAFZNN010000173.1 GCA_017550895.1 Clostridia bacterium | reverse complement strand
ATCAGTATATCTATTCGCATGACAATATGCGCTTTGTGGTCAACAACGCAAAAACCAGCCCGCAGGTCGGCAACACGGTGCGCTACTGCCTTTCGGTCAACGACAACAAGGGCAGAAACAAGCTCACGAGCGGCCCGGGCGAATCGGAGCTGAAGTTTTACAACAACACGATCATCAATTCCCAGCGCTTCGATATCGACAGGCTCTATGATTCTTATTTCGTCAACAACATTCTTGTTCTGCAGGACGGCTACCGCCTGAATCCGTCGCTTGACCGCGGCGAATACCGCGGCAGCGTGCTTGCGAACAACTGCTATTACAACTGCATTTCCGGCCTGATCACGGGCACGAAATTCAACACGATTCCCGGCTTCTCGGGGGAGGGCGTCGACCCCGCGTCGTTTACGCTCTCCAAGGATTCGCCGCTCATCGGCGCGGGCTATGTGATGGACGACGGATGCGACACGGACTTTTTCGGCAATGAGATCGTCAGCTGCAACATCGGCTGTTACGGCGGCGCGGGCACGGACGCGCCCTACCGGCGCGAAGGCGTTTTCGAAAAGATCGCGCGGTTTTTCCGCTGCCTTTTCGATATGCTGCGCAACCGCATGGAAGGAAAACGCTAGGGAACAGGAGGTTTCACATGGAAGAAAACAGACGGATGACCATTCTGGTTTTGGGCAATTCCGGCGCAGGCAAAAGCACGCTGATCGAAGCGATCGCCGGCAAAGAGGTCCCGATCGGCATCGGCGAGGGGAAGACGCAGAGCATTTCCGTTTATGAATCGGAAATCTGGCCGCTGACGCTGATCGACACCAAGGGCTTTGAATTCAATTTTGTGCAGCAGATGAAAACGGTCAGCCAGGTCAAGAAATACACAAAAGAACAAATCAAGGCGGAGGACGGCCGGGGGATCGATGTGGTCTGGTACTGCATCGAGGGCACCACGCGCCGGACGTTCGCGCACAACATCGATCTGATGAACCGGGCGATCCGGGGCTGGAAGGGCATTCCGGTGTTCGCCGTGATCACGAAATCCTATTCGGAACCGGACGAGGTCGAAAACATTGAGGCGGTGAAGGCCGCGTTTTATAAAGAAAAAGGGATCAACTTCAAATCCGTGATCCCGGTCGTCGCGAAGGAATACCGGATCAACGACGAGGTCGCGGTCCCCGTGAAGGGGCTGGCCGATCTTTGCGCGCAGACGCTGCAATGCGCCGAGGAGGCAAAGCAGATCAGTGTCGGCAATCAGTCCCGGCTGGTCCTCGAGCAGAAGCGGTTCTCCGCGGAGAAAACAGTGGTCGGCGCAACCATGGCCGCGGCGGCGGTCGGCGCCGTTCCCATTCCGTTTCCGGATTCGTTCATTCTGGTGCCGCTGGAAACCGGACTTGCCAAAAGTCTGCTGAAGATTTACGACATTGATTTTTCCGGCGATCTGGTGACGGCGATCGTCGGCTCCGCGGCAATTACCACCGTCGCGCGCGCGGCGCTCAACGCGCTCAAGACCATCCCGAATGTGGCCGGCTCCGTCATCAACGCCGTTGTGGCCGGGTTCTTTGTGTTCGCGCTGGGCGAATCGGTCATCGCGCTTTCCGAGGAGATCTGCAAGGGCAGGATCAACAAGGAAAAGATCGACGAGGTCGTCGCGTTTGTGGAGGAAAAGATCGGGAGCAACGCCGTGCTGGCCGCGGCGATCAAGTTCCTCGGAACCAATCCCGAGAAGTGGAAGGGCAAAAAAGCCAAGCAGATCCTGATCGAAACGCTCAAGGCCGTCAAGGATGCCATGACAAAAAACAACGGCGGCGAGCTGAAGCCGTGATCCGGAACGATGCATTTTGAGCGAACAAAAGGGAGACGGGCGCGATGATCATACGAAACGCAGAAGAAAAAGACATCGGCCGTATTCTGGAGCTGCTCAGCCAGGTGCTGGAGGTCCATGCGGCAATCCGGCCGGATCTTTTCATCTCCGGCACCACAAAGTATTCGGCGGATGAAGTCGCCGCCATGCTCCGGGATGAAACCAGGCGCACGTATGTGGCGGCAGATGAAACGGATACCGTGCAAGGCTATGCGATGTGCATTCTCAGAAAGCCGGCGGAGTCCGCCGTTCTCGTTCCCGTAACGACCCTTTATATCGACGACCTGTGTGTGGATGAAGCCTTCAGGGGGCGGCAGATCGGCAAGGCGCTGTTCGCGCATGTCAAAGCGCAGGCAGAGCTGCTGCACTGCGACGAGATCACGCTCAACGTCTGGGAGGGCAACCATGCGGCGGAAGCATTCTATGAAGCCATGGGAATGCGGCCGAAATACACGGATCTGGAATTACGTCTGGACGATTGAAACGCAGGATGCTCCGGAGATTGAGGAGAGCAATCAAATGAAAAAATATGCGCTGCCGCTGGGCATGTTCGCCGTGTTTGAGGCGGTCGCCGTTACCCTTTGGCTGACGAAACACAATCTGTTCTATCTTTTTAATTTCAGCTACATCGGGCTTGCCGTTTCCCTCGGCGTGTTTCTGCTCATCGGCAGACACAGGCATGCCAGGCGGATCGTGCAGCTTCTGGTCGGGCTGTATATGCTGGTTTATCTCGGCCTGATCTGCAGGGAGAATATGCAGATCGAGGGCTTCTGGTATTATCTTTTCACCGGTGTGTTTGAAGCGGCGACCATCCACTATGCCGTCGCCAAGATTTTCGGCCCGTTGATTTTCGGCCGCGGCTGGTGCGGCTACGCCTGCTGGACGGCGATGGTGCTGGATTTCCTGCCCTATAAAACGCCGCAGGCGCCGCGCAGGCGCATCGGCTGGCTGCGCTATCTCACCTTTGCGGCGTCGCTGATTTTCGTTGCCGCGCTGTTCCTGGCGAAGGTCGGGAAGATCGAGCGCATCATGTTTGCGGCTTTCATCATCGGGAATCTCGTCTATTACGCGGCCGGCATTGCGCTGGCATTCGCTTTCAAAGACAACCGCGCATTCTGCAAATACCTCTGCCCGATCACCGTGTTCCTCAAGCCGATGAGCTATTTCTCCCTGCTCCGGATCAAATGCGACAAGGAGAAATGCGTGGACTGCGGCAAATGCAAAAAGGTCTGCCCGATGGAGGTCGACGTGACCGACAATTCCAGGAAACGACGCAACGGCACAGAATGCATTCTCTGCATGGAATGCGTCAGAAACTGCCCGAAGGACGCGCTTTGAGCAGATATGCAAGTTGGAAGATAAAAGCAAATGATTTAAATTGAGGAGCGTGCGCCGCTGCATCTGTTCACGCAGGCGCCGCGCGGCTTCATTCGGCGTTTGTTTCAACTTAAAATCGGAGGTGGATGACCATGTATGTTTCCTTTGATCCGCTGGAATCCGCGGCGCTGGTGCATCAGTATCTGACGCAGATGGTGGATCCGGCGGAGGATTACCTGCCGTATTGGCTGGTGCTGCCGAATAAAAAACCGGCGGAGGCCGCGCATTGCCGCGTGGATGACGCGGAGCTGGTCGGCTCCTGGTATGAGGGGCTGACCTGCGCGATGCGCATGCTCGGCACGGAGGATGGCGAGCAGGTGCGGCAGGGCTTCCGGCGGCATCTGATGCGCTCCTGGGGGGCGCACGGCCTGCGCTTCTGCCACCCCTATCCGTGGACGCATACGATCCACGCCTCCTTCCACGAAATGGGCTATATCCTGCCCGCGCTCAATCTGATCACGGCGGAATTCCCGGAGGACGCCGAGGCGGAGCGGCGCACGGCGGAACTGATCCGCGGCATGCGGGAGCTGGTGATCGAGCGGAAGGTGCGCACCTTCTGGTCGGGCGACTATTCGGAAACGGAGCCGCTGTTTGAGTTTCCCAACGACGTGTATCTGGCGCAGGGCGGCTTTGACCTCACGCGCCACACGGGGCGGGGCGAGCAGGCGATCCGCAATGCGCTGATGCTGCCCGCGCTTGTGCAGCGCCATGTGCAGACCGGCGATCCGGTCGCGCTGGAGCTGGCGGTGGGCCTGGCCAATTTCGTGCTGGGGCCGTCCCGCTATTTCAATTACAACATGGAGTTTTTCGGCCACGTGCATTCCGCCGCGTGGTTCGCCGTCGGGCTGGTGGAGCTGGGCCGCGTGACGGGCGAAGAAACCTACATTCTGAAGGGCAAAGGCATTTACGATTATATCCGCTCGATCTCGTTCTCCTTCGGCTGGGTGCCGGAATACGCCCAGTGGCATCCGCCGGTCGAGGAGCATTGCGAAACCTGCTGCGTGCGCGATATGATCCTCTGCGCGCGGGCGCTGATCCGCTGCGGCTATCCGGAATACTGGGACGATTTCAACCGCTTTGCCCGCAATCAGCTCATGGAGAATCAGATCCGCTACACCGGCTATATGGTCGTGGACAACGACCGCCCGGATGCGGACGGGCTGACCTATCACGACATGGACCGCCGGATCCGCGGCGGCTTCACCGGCGGCAGCGAGCCGAATTCGATCTCGCTCCTGCGTTTCCGCTCCGTGGCAGGCTGCTGCGTGGGCACCGCGCCGACGGCGCTGCTGGCCGTCTGGGAGGACGCGATCACGCAGGAAAACGGCGCGTGGATCGTCAACGTGCCCTGCGCGAAGGAAACAGACGCGCTGCGCATGGAAAGCGACCTGCCGAATCACGGCCGCATCCGGCTGACGGCAAAAACGGCCTGCCGCGCAGGCTTCCGGCGTTATGACTGGATGGGAAAACAGCCGGCGCTGCTGCTCAACGGGCAGCCGGTCGACGGCGAGGAGGCAGGCGGCTGCCTGACGGCGGCGCTTGCGGCGGGCGACACGCTGACGCTCTCCTTCCCGCTGCGCACGCGCAGCGTGCGCGAAACGGTGCGCGGCGTCACCTTCACGGCGCGCTGGCGCGGCTGTGACGTGGTGGAGCTGCTGCCGCACGGCGAGCATGTGCGGCTCTATCAGCGGGATCTGCGCAAAAAAGGATATTATCCTCTGCCGGAGGATGTGACATACACCGGGGCGGTCAACTACGGCCCCACCCAGCAAAAGCAGCTTTCCGCTGCGGAAAAGGAGAGATCCAAATGAAGAAGAAAGGCAAGATCATTCTCTGCGCCGTGCTGGCGGTGCTGATCGTTGCCGGCGCGGTGACCTGGTGCTTCCTGCCGCACCCGCTGAGCTATCCGATCAACAGTATCGAACCGGTCGGCAGTCATGTGACCGTGACAGAAGACAGCGAAGACAGCGTGACAGTGTGCAAGGAATCGGAGGGCGACTTCAAAATCCTGATGTTCACGGATCTGCATCTGGACGGCAAAAACGCCACCTCGCAGCTGACGGTGTCGCATCTGGTGGAGAATATCCAGCGCGAGCAGCCGGATCTGGTGCTGCTCGGCGGCGACAACGTCACCTCCGGGCTGAACCGCTTGCGCGCAAAGCAGCTGGGCAGGATCTTTGAAAAGCTCGGCGTCTACTGGGCGGGCGTGCTCGGCAATCATGAGGGCGACAATCCCTGGTCGATCACCCGCACGGAGATGGTCGAAATCTTCTCCTCCTTTGACCACTGTCTGATGCGGCCCGGTCCGGCGCAGGTCGGCGGCGACTGCAACTACGCGCTGAAGATCGTGAATACCGGCGGGCAGATGCTCGAGACGTTTTTCTTCCTTGACACCTTTGACGAAATGAGCGACGCGGTGCGCAAAGAATACGCCGTGCCGGAGGATGCTTCGGAGTATGACGGCGCGCATGCGGATCAGGTGGCATGGTTCACGGCGAAGGCCGCCGAGATCAAACAGCAGTTCGGCGACTATCATGCGGCGATGGTGATGCATATCCCGCTGCCGCAGGTTGCGGCGGCGGCCGAGGCGGGGAACTTCTCCTTCGGCGGCAAGCTCGAGAATGTCTGCTGCACCGGTTTTGACAGCGGGCTGTTTGACGCTGCGAAGGCGGCGGGCGTGGAGGCCGTTTTCTGCGGGCATGACCACCTGAACAACTTCGGCGTCATGTATGAGAACGTGCTGCTCAGCTATATCGAGCCGTCCGGCTACGGCTCCTACACCGCCGCGAGCCGCCTCGGCTACGAGGAAAAGGACTGGCTGCAGGGCTACACCCTGCTCACGATCCATGCCAACGGCAGCTTCAGTCAGCAGCAGATCCGCAACAGTGAGAATGCAACCGGGGAGGGTGCGTAATGGCTTCATTGAAAGAAAAGTTTCAGGCGTTTAAGAATAACCCGGATTTCACGATGAAGGAGCAGCTCGGCTTTGCCTCCGGCTCCTTCGGCAATGCGATGGGGCAGGACTGCGTGGGCACCTACACGGATCAGTTCTTCCGTGACCACATGGGTCTGGAAACCAAGCATACGCTGACGCTGAAATCCACAACGAAAATCGTCAACATCGTCTCCGCGCCGATCATCGGCGCCCTGCTCGACAGCGGCAAGCCCGGGCAGAACCGGTCCAATAAGTTCATGCTTGCATCCGCGCTGCCGCTGACGATCGCCTCCGTCCTGATCTTCACCGTGCCGAGCGGCACGCAGGGCTTCCGGTTCCTCTGGTCCTTCCTGCTGTTCCTGCTGTTCCATATCGCGGATACGTTCTACGACATCTCCCTGATGACGATTTCCGCCCGTATGACGCAGGATGTGGACGCGCGCAAGACATTCTACACCGTCGCCTCCTTCGCGGCGACGCTCGGGTCGATGCTGCCCGGCTGGATCCTGCCCGTCGTGGTGGACAAGGCGAAGATGAACGAACGCAGCGCCTATTTCATGGTGGCGCTGATCTTCGGCATCCTCGGCTTCCTCTCGATGATCGTGCCCAGCTTTACGCTGAAGGAAAAAGTGATGCTGCAGCGGGAAGTGGAGCAGAAAACAAAGATCGATCTGCGTCTGATCCTGCTCAATAAACCCCTGATGCTTCTCGAGCTGAGCAAGGTGATCGATTCCGTGCGCCAGGTCTGCTACAACGCGCTGCCCTTCTTCTACAAGCAGACGCTCGATGATTTCAAAATGAAATCCATCGTTGAAGCCTGCTCCGGCACGCTTTCCTATATCGGCCTTGCCAGCGTGCCGTTCATCGGCAAAAAAATGTCCTCACGCGACATGGTGTCCTTCGGCTATCTCTGGACGGGCATCTGCTACATCGTCCTGATGATCGTCGGCTACCGCTCCAAGCTCATCGTCGGGATTCTGATCGCCATTGCGGGCTTCCCGAATGCCGCCATGGGCGCGGCGCGGCGCATCCTGCTGGCGGATTCCACCGACTATATGGAGTGGAAGAGCTTCAAGAAGTTCGGGACGGCTGTGCGCAACGAGGGCATGGTCTTCTCCTTTGACAACATGATCGCCAACGTGTCCTCCCTCTGGAAGGATCTGATGATCGACCTGGGCCTGCGCATCATCGGCTACAAGAGCGCCGTGACCGTCGGCGACAAGACCGTCGAGGTGGCGCAGACGCCGAAGACGCTGCAAGGCATCTTCTGGCTGGTCGTGATCCCCGGCATCGTGGGCAATTTTATTCCCGGCCTGGTCATGCGTTTCGACGATTACACCGGCAAAAAGAAAGAAAACATTCTGCGCGAGCTGCATGAGATCCGCGAGATGAACGGCGCGCCGACGCCCGTGGAGGAAGCGTGATCTGTGCAGAATTCCGCCCCGTGCTGCGCTTCGCTGTGGCGACGGATCCCCACATCCGCACGCCGCAGGATCCGCGGCTAGACCGCGTGCGCGCCGTGTTTGACTGCGCCTATGCCGCCGCGCAGGCGGACGAGGCCTATCCGGCGCTGGACGCCGTGATTTTCACCGGCGATCTGGCCGACAACGGCACGCCGGAGCAATTTGAATTATTTCGCATGGCCGTGTCAGACGCCCGCCGGGCAGGCACGGCCGTGCTTGCCGTGGTCGCGAAGAACCACGACGGCTGGACCTTCGGCAAGCGTTCGCGCCTGACGCTGGAGGCGATGCTCGGGCAGACGGCCGATTTTCACCGCGTGCTGCGCGGCTTTCATTTCATCGGCCTGTCCACAAGTGAAAATGAAGATGAATACTACAGCGACGCGCAGCGCGGCTGGCTGGAGCGGCAGCTGGCCGCCGCCGCGGCGGAGGACGCAGACCGGCCGGTTTTCGTTTTTCATCACGAGCATGTAAAGGAAACGGTCTACGGCAGCAGCGCGTTTGATGGCTGGGGCCATGACTTTTTCATCGGCCCGCTCACGCCGTATCCGCAGGTCGTGGATTTTTCCGGCCACTCGCATTATCCGCTCAACGATCCGCGCAGCCTCTGGCAGGGCGCGTTCACGGCCGTCGGCGCCGGATCGCTCAGCTATGCGGAATTCACCGCGGACGGCGAACGCAAGCTGCATCCGGCGGGCTGCGAGGAGATCGCGCAATTCTGGCTTGCAGAGGTCGACGCGGCGCATACCCTGCGGCTGCGGGGCTTTGACGCGTTCAGCGGCAGGGAGCTTTGCCGCTATCAACTCACGCGGCTTGCGGATGCGGCAAAGCGGCAGTTTACCCCTGCGCAGCGGGTGGCCGCAGCCAAACCGCCGGCGTTTCCGGCGGGTGCGGCGGTAAGCGTTGCCCGGGAGGGCGCGCAGTGCCGCGTGACCGTCCCGGCCGCGCAGCCGACGGATGACGGCGTCGTCTTCCTTTACCGCCTGAGAGTGACGGACGATGCGGGCGCAGTCGTTGACCGGCAGCGCGTGATCGCCCCGTACTGGCTGGGCGACCCGCCGCAGACAATCACATTTGAGATGCAGGCCGCGCCCGGCGCAACGGTTGCCGTGACGGCGGAAAACGCCTATGGGCAGCCGAGCGCGCCGCTGACGGCGAATCTATAAGAAAGAGGGATGCAGATGGGAAAGAGGATTCTTGTCGCCGGCGCAGGGCACGGCGGTCTGGTTGCCGCGGCGCTCCTCGCGCGGGCAGGGCACAGCGTGACGGTGCTCGAGCAGCAGCCGCGCGAAACCCTCGGCTATGACTGGTCGGATTGCTTCGTCCCTGCAGCGCTCACGCGGATCGGACTGACGATGCCGCCGGCGGAAGAGATGCGTCCGATGGGAACGCTCCATTATTTCAGCCCGGCGAAAACCGTGCATGTCCGGCCGCCGGCGGAGAAACTGAGCAAAACCGTGTATTATATCGAACGCCGCGCCCTGCTGCGGCACCTTTGCGCGCTCGCGGAGGAAAGCGGCGCACAGCTGCGCTTTGAAACGCCTGTCAGCGGTCCGCTGCTCGACGGCACGCGCGTGACCGGCCTGCGCACGCAGACGGAGGAACTGCGGGCAGATCTGGTGATCGACGCGGCGGGCATGGATTCGCCCGTGCGAACGCAGCTGCCGGCGGATTGCGGCGTGCCGCGCGAGATCCGTGCGGACGAAACGATGTTTACCTATCGCGCGATCTATGAGAAGCAGGCGCCGGCCTCCGATCTGCCGGACAGCTGCTGCTATTTCTTCCACGCGGGCGCCTGCGGTTTTGACTGGGTGCTGCGTGAGCCCGCGGCCATGGATGTGCTCGTCGGCGCCTTCGGCGGGATCGATGCGCGCATCGTGGAACACGCGCTTGCGGATTTCCGCGCGGATCATTGCGATCTCTCGCCGCATCTGCTGCGCGGCGGACAGTATGCCAAGATTCCGCTGCGGCGCGCGCTTGTGCAGTTCGTCTGCGACGGCTATGCCGCCGTGGGCGACAGCGCCTCCATGATCGAGCCGCTCAGCGGCTCCGGCATCACGCACGCCATCGCCGCCGGCGCGCTGCTGGCCGAAACCGTGATCGCCGCGCAGGAGGCGCCGCTGACGATGGACCGGCTCTGGGCCTATCAGACCGCCTGGTTCCGCCGGAATCTGCGCAGCCAGCTTGCGGATGACACGTCAAAATCCTTCCTGCTTGAGGCCGGCGAGCACCGCCTGAACCTCATGTTTGAGAAGCAGGTGCTCACAACCAAGGATCTGCACGGCGGCAAGCAGACCGCGGCCGATCTGCTGCACAAGGCGGCCGGCTTTGTGTCCACGCCGTCGCTGCTGCCGCTGCTGGTAAATATGCTGCGGCGCAGGCGGCTGATGAAAACGCTCAAACGCACGCTCCCCGCGCAGTATGATCCCGTGCGAAGCGCAAAATGGCGGGCGCTGTATGAATCATTCTGAGCAAGATTTTTCAACTGCATCCGGTTTTTATGCCCGATTTTTCCGTACTGGGAAAATCGGGCAAATAATTTACAATTTGTTCACAATTTCACATCCTCACTGTTGAATCCTATTATATAATGGATGAAGTGAGAATGCATTCGCCGCCGGTTTTCATGCGAAATGCGAAAGGCGAAATCAACCCCGCACCGCAGGGCACGCACACATGCGTGCCGCAAAACCCCGCACAAATCCACGGCAATCACCCCGCCCGCACGGGCGGATCCAACATACAGACAAACGGAGGGTTCAGAATGACAAGAATCGGAACACACAGATCAAAGCTGAAGGCGATTGTGTCCGTCCTGCTCGTCGCAGCGATGCTGCTCGGCGTCGGTTTGCCCGGCGTCAGCCTGCTGGCCGCTTATGCGGATGACAGCGGGCGGATTCGTTCTGCCCAGTGGAACGATATTGTCATCGCCGTGCCGGAGACGGTCTACATGACGCCGCAGAACAATTACAGCACAACAACCACGAGCGTGAAGTATTACGTTAATAACACGATCAACAGCAGTGGTTCATTTTCCGTCGATACGGTGACGGATAATACGAGTACGGCGACGAAGGGCAAGTTTTTTATTTATTCGCAATACATTTCTTCTGTGACGGGTGTGACTGTTAGCGGGGCATCTCTGTCGAACTTCTCTGCGTCGAAAAGCGGCAGCCTTTTTTCTGATACAGATTTCACAATGACGCTGTCGAGCGGCCTTTCGTCTTCACAGACGCGCACGCTGGAGTGGACTATTACCTGCAGCATGACGGATGGAACGACCGCGACGTTCTATGCGTGGACGATCGCATATGCGCCTTATCTTTCACCAATCGTTGCAGCAGGCGAGCAGGAGAACGACCGCGGCAGCAACCACTGGTGCGGCGCCCTGGGCTATATCAGCGGTATTCATGATATTACGAATAATGGCAACTATTTTCCGAAATCAAACTTTCTTCCTCTGATCAGTGTTGCACAGGGCGGCGGCAAACAGAACAGCAAAGATTTCCTTGAGGATTCCACCAGCCTTAATCTGCCTACAAAGGGCTGCTATCATTATGATTACCGACCGAGCGGTCCGGGCAGCGGCGACGTTGTGATGGAGGCGCAGGAGGTTACGCCGTGGGGCAAACTGACTGTGGATACCAGCCGTTACTCCAATCTGAAACAGGTCCCGAATGTGACGCTGGGTCTTAGCATTACTGACACAGACAGTGCAGACAGAGCTTATGCCTATATCAGCAATTTTACCGGAACGACGGCTGTAAACCAAGACGGCAACGGCGATCCGACATCCGGCGGGCATTACGAAAAGGGTTCTTATGGAAACAAGGCATATTGGTACAATAACACCGGTACCATTATCTGGGGCGGCAAGGATAATCAGGTCACGAGTTCCGGCAATACTGCCTATCTGAAAACAGGTGTTCTCTGGAATTGCGCGGTGACAGACGGCACAAGCAAGTATTACTCCAAAGCTGCAGCCCGCAGCTATCAGGGCGGTGACAATTTGATCTGCACGTTGATCTGCCGCATGAATATTACAGGCATCAATAAATCCTCCTGGCGCACAGCGATCAACAACGCGCAGAAATACGGCTTCCAGCGCGGCTGGTTTACCAGCGGCACGGACTTTGACAATTGGAAAACATCTCTGAAAGAGGCTTATGAGAAAACCTGCAATCCGACAAATTCGACTGCGCCCGACACCTCCACGCTCAACACCCGCACGTCGAATCTTGCCAAAGCCTACAGCGGCACCGGCACAGATACGACGAACTGGCGGGCACAGGTCAATGATTTCGGCGTGGTCAAGGAGCTGAACAGCGACGGCACCTTCAGCAACAACTGGAAGGTCATCCTTCTGCCGAGCGTCACCAATCCCGTCGAACCAGAGACGGTCCACATCGGCGATAAAGTGCGCTTCCTTTCGCGTGATCTCTCCGCCGCGCCCTACAGCAGCTTTACCTATTTGGGCAACGTGAAGATCGCCAATCAGAAGGACAGCGGCGCGACCTTCAATAATGCAAATGTGAGCACCGGCCTGGGCATTTCGAGTTCTCTGACCGGCTATAACTCCACAGACTTTACATACAACCATATTACGCAAACGCAGCTGACCAACGGCGAGCACCGCCGCACCTTCTACTATCAAGGCAACGACGTCACGGTGACGGTCAACCCGAACGGCGGCTCCTGGAACGGCAGCACGGCGAATTCCACCATCACCGGTTCCTATAAAACCGTTTGGGATCTTGCACAGCCGACCCGCACGGGCTATATTTTCGACGGCTGGACGCATACGGTCGGCACAGACAGCACTTACACCGAAAGCGCCACGACAGACAGCGAAGGCTATAAAACCTTTACCGCAACCACGTTCACCTTCGGTCGGTCGGCGGCGACCCTCACGGCAAAGTGGAAACCGATCACCTATCAGGTCGCCTTTGACGGCAACGGCGCTGACGGCGGCTCGATGAACAATCAGACCTTTACCTACGGCACGGCGCAGAATCTGACGGCCAACGCTTTCACGAAATCCTCCTACACTGTGACCTATCAAAATAATAACGGTGCGGCGGATACGACTGACACGGTATATGACAATTTTGCCGGATGGCTCGGCTCTCCGCGCCTGATCAGCGATTTCGGTACCGAATACTCCAAGGATCACACGAACGGCGATCCCAATAACAACCATGATTATCAGGAGATCAAGCAGTATACGATCGCGCCGCCCTTCGCCGCGGGCGAAGTTTTCCATCTGGAATTCGACGCCAAGGGCACCGGCCGGTTGACCAACTACTTCTACGGCACAACCAACTATTTGCAGATTGCTTCCGCTGTCAACGGTGCCGGCGAATCCTCAACCAGCACCGACGGCAATATCACTCACGCGCTCACCGGCAGCTATCAGCATTTTACCGTCACCTGGACCCTGTCGGGCAACGGTAACGCGAATGTTGAGAAATACGTGCTCTTCCGCGTGTTCGGCGGCAACAGCGCCACAGTCAAAAACATTGAATTCTGGAAGGAGACCGGATCGGTCAGCTATACGGATGAACAGAGTGTCAACAATCTCTGTTCGACCCGCGGTGCGATCTATCAGATGCGCGCGCAGTGGTCGCCCGGCAGCGTCACGCTGCCGACGCCGAGCTACGAGAACCATGTCCTCGAGGGCTGGTATTCGGATTCTGTATGCACCACGCTTGTCGGTGCGGCGGGCGCGAGCTACACCCCGTCAGCCGATATCACGCTCTATGCGAAATGGGAGCTTCCCGCGAAGGACGATTCCTACGTCCTCGACTACGGCCTGCCGGTCCAGCTGAATGTCATCGACAATGACCTTTCCGGCGCGACGCTCAAGAGCGTGACGGCGAGCGGCGCGGGCTACACGGCGGTCAAGAACGGCAACGCCGTCACCTTCACACCGACGGCCGCAATGAGTGAGGCGGTGACCTTCACCTATACCGCGACCTACAACAACAAGGATTACACCGCGACTGTTACGGTCATCCCGGCGAACAACGTCTATTATGAGGAGTCCTTCTTCTCCTTCGCTGTCGCTCAGGACAGCAGCCTGACCTGGAAGGACGCAGGCGCCGACTTCACCGACATGTTCCAGGACGGCACGCGTCCGGGCGATGAGGAGTCCCCGGTTTACGGCTTCGACGACGCTTACGACACGACGAGCGAAGCGACCTACTCCCTCGGCCACGCGAAATACGTCGAGGTCAGCGCAGCCAACAAGGGCGGCGCGACCGCGACCTTCACCTTCTCGGGCACGGGCTTCGACTTCTATTCCGTGACGAATAACCAGTCCGGCCTTGCGTTCGTGGACGTTTATAAGATCGAAAACGGGCAGGAAACCAACGTCGAATCCACCCTGATCAACACCTATTTCGGTTACAAATACGGCCGGCTCTATCTCAAGGACGGCAAGGTATCGCTCGACAGCAGCGGCACGCCGATCTACTACACGAGCGAGACCGGCAGCGGCACGTTCTTCATCGAAGGCGAACAACGCGGCACCACAACGCCGACAAACGAAGGCTATGCCTACGGCTGGGTCGCCGGCAGCAGCGAGGTCAACGGCGTCTATCAGGTGCCCGTCATCAGTTGGCACAGCACAACCGGCTATGGCACCTACAAGGTCGTGATCGAGCCGCGCTGGTCCGCGCGCCAGAACATGACCGGCGGCAGCAGCTATAAAGTCTATGTGGACGCCGTGCGCGTCTATGATCCGATCGATCCGAGCAGCATCAGCGGCGCAGCCTATGACGCCTACGCGGCGGACAGCGAGCTGAACGCCAGCTATCAGTGCGTGCGCGACCTGCTGAAATCTTCCTTCGGCAATACGAACGGCAACGGCACGGCCGGCGTCGTCCTGCTCGAGACGGGCAACACGGAATGCACGCCGGCGGATTATCAGGACGTCGGCCCGAAAAATGAGGTCTATCTCAATCCCGGCCAGGCGATCGCCTTCCACCTGACCACGTCGTCGGCGGCGGCGCCCGCAAAGGTGAGCGTCGGTCTGCGCATGGTGTCGGGCTCGACCGGCGAAGCGACGGTGTACGGAAACGGCAGCACACCGCTGACCGTGAACGGCAAGACGGAGCTGTATCAGGATATTTCCTCTGTCATGACAGGCAACTGGAAGGATGCGAGCGGCGTCAAAACGACGAACAGCCCGATCATCATCCGGAATACGGGCACGGGCGTGATCTCGATCACCCAGCTGAAGTGGTCCTATGCGGCTGCAGTTCCGGCCGGCGGACGCATGCTGAGCTTCAGCTTTGCGCCGCAGGATCTGGTCACGGCCTCGGCGGTGATGCAGCAGGAAAGCGCGCAGACGGTGACGCCGGATGCGCCGACCGCGCCGCAGACCCCGCAGCCCGACGCCGGCAGCGGCCGCCGGATGCTCACGCTCCAGGCCCTGCTTGAGCAGATCTTCAACCGCTTCTTTGAATCGCTGCGTCTGGCGTTTCTCAAAAAGTAAATCCAAATAAATACAACAATGCCCCCGACTGCGGATTCTCCCTGCAGCCGGGGGCAATTCTGTTCATTCAGATGGATTCAGATCAAAGCTTCATAGGGGATCGTGCTGCCGGGGAAGGCGTCGGCGTCGACGGGCTTGCCGAGGATCGAAGCGGAGACCACCTGCTTTTTCCCTTTGACGAATTCCGGTTTGCCGGGGCAGAACGGATAAAAGCCCAGCACGCCGAAAACATACCAGAGCGCCATGGAGCCGTTGTCCTCGTCGCCGGGGAAGCCGTCCACAGCGTCGGAAAACGCCTCCCTGCAGATGCGCTCGACCCAGTACGCGGTTTTGTCGACCTCGCCGAGCGCGGCGTAAAGATAGGGCAGATGGAAGCTCGGCTGGTTGGAGATTGCGCACTGGCCGAAATCGGCCGCCGCCATTTCCGTGATCTCATGGATCTCGCAGTCATAGCCGACGATCTCATAAACCGGCGGCGTCGCGAACAGCGCGTCGATCTTCTGCAGAAACGCCTCCTTGCCGCCGTAGAGCGCGGCAAGCCCCTCTATGTCGTGCGGCACGGCAAAGGAATTCTGCCAGGCGCTGCCCTCCGTGTAATCCCGGCCCCAGCCCACAGGCGAGAAATCCGGGCGGAAGCGGCCGCCGCGGTCCTTCGCGCGCATGAATCCGGTCGCCGGATCAAATAGATTACGGTAGTTTTTCGCGCGTTTGCGGTAGTCCGCTTCGATCTGCGTTTCGCCCAGGAGCTTTGCGATCTCCGCGATGCACCAGTCGCCGTAGGCGGCGTCGAGCGTCAGGTTGACGCTGTTGTTCTGATCCTCATAAGGCACATAACCAAGGCGGCAGTAATCCGCCGCGCCGTTGCGCCCGAAATCCGGGTGCGGCGGTTCGGTCGTGGCGTGCTTGAGCATTCCCGCAAGCGCGCGCCGCAGCGTCGGCGGGTCGATCAGGCCCTTGACTGCGCCGTCGCAGATCACGGCGTCGATCAGCGTGCTGGGCATGCAGCCGCGTTCGCCGATCGAGAGCCAGCGCGGCAGCCAGCCGCTTTCTTCATATTCATTGATAAAGGCGCAGAGCATCTCCTTGAGCTCCTCCCGCGCGACGAGCGAGAAGAAGGGGTAGACCGTGCGATAGGTGTCCCAGAAGCCGTTGTCCGTGTAGCGCACGCCCGGGCGCACGCTGCCGTCATGCGGGCAGTAATGGACCGGCGCGCCGGTTTCGTCGTATTCATAGCATTTGTGCGGATAAAGAAACGCGCGGTAGAGGCAGGAGTAGAAGGTGCGCATCTGCCGCGCATCCGCCGCTTCGATCTGCACGCGGGAAAGATAAGATTCCCAGCGCGCCCGCGCCGCTTCACAGGCGGCCTCCGGCGTCAGACCGGCGGTCTCCGCTTCCAGCGTGCGCTCCGCCTGCGCAAAGCTGATATAGGAAACGGCCAGCCGGAAAGCGGTCCGGCGTTCCTTCAGCCGCAGATGGATCGAGGTCCTGGCGCCCTCGGCCGCAAGGCCCGGGGCCAGCACGTCCGCCGCGCCGTCGCGTTCCTGCCCGCAGAGCGTGCCGCCGGCATCCACGGCGTCGCCGTCAAAGCGCAGCGCCAGATAAGCCCGGAAGTTTTTGCAGTCGCCGCCGAAGTTCATATCGGTCGAGGCATACAGCGTCTGCGTCACAGGGTCAAAGCGGTAGGCGTAATGATCCTTGACCGGCAGCACGGAGAGATACCGCGGCGCGTCGTCCGCGAAGGTCACCGTGCCGACCGCGCCGCGCTCCGTGGGCGAAAGGGTGAAAACCGCCCGCGCGCGCAACAGCTGCAGCTGCAGCGTGTAAGGCGTCAGCGTCGCCTCCTCCGGGCGGAAGCCCGACCAGCGTTCCTCGCCGCCGCAGGCCGGCATGCCGCGCTGCGGCAGAAACACAAAAGCACCGTAATCGGCGATCCACGGCGAAGGCTGATGTGTCAGGCGCACCCCCTCCAGACTGCGGTGCGAGGGATGGTAATACCAGCGTTTGTCCTCGCAGGTCTGCGGGGCGAATGAAACCATGCCGAAGGGCAGCTGCGTGAGCGGCAGCGTGTTGCCGTTGGAAAAACGGTGGACAGACGCCGTGCCCTGCCGGATATTGACAAGATCGCAGTATTGCATGAGGAACCTCCATAGACAGTTTTTTTATTCTAGGCAAAGATGATTCGAACCCATTACGCCGCACGGCGGTGTGTTTTCCGCCATCCTGCCTCAAAATGCTCGTTCATACAGCAAGTATTGCCTGCGCTTTTTCGTTGCCTGACGAAAAACCTCCGCGCCGTGCGGTGCTGCGCATTTTTTCAGAGCAGATTTTTGCGCAAGGCAAGGAAGCTGCCGCAGAGAATACTTGACGTATTGTCAAGGCAGATGACGTAGCATTGCCGGAAATCTGCCTGAAAAAACGAATGTGTTCGGATCCTCTTTGTCTAACTATAACGAAAAAAACACAGCCTGTCAATAGCGATAAAAAATGCCGCGTTCCCGCAGAAAACAGGAACGCGGCGTTCTCAATTCAACCGCCGTGCAGACGGTTTTTATGCTTTCTTGGCAGTTGCGCCTCTGATCACCAGGAGCGTGCCGATCATCAGAACGATGCCGACCGGCAGCGCGATGACGGCAAAGCCGGTTCCGGCAAGCACGCCCGCGAGGATATAGGTCACGAACGAAACGCCCGCCACGGTCAGCGCATAGGGCAGCTGCGTGGAAACGTGGTTGATATGATCGCACTGCGCGCCGGCGGAGGACATGATCGTCGTATCCGAAATGGGGGAGCAGTGGTCGCCGCAGACCGCGCCGGCCATGCAGGCGGAGATGGCGATGATCGTCAGCGGGTTATCCGCCTGGAAGACGCTGAGCACGATGGGGATCAGGATGCCGAAGGTGCCCCAGGAGGTACCGGTGGCAAAGGAGAGGCCGACCGCGATGGCGAAGATGATTGCCGGCAGGAACATCTGGAAGGAGCCCGCCGTGCCTTCGATCAGCTGGGAGATGAAGATCTTCGCGCCGAGGGAATCGGTCATGGCCTTGAGGGTCCATGCGCAGGCAAGGATCATGATCGCGGGCACCATGGCCTTGAAGCCGTCGGGCAGGCATTCCATCAGATCCTTGAATTTGAGCACGCGGCGCAGCAGGAAGTAGATCGTGACCACAACAATGGTGAACGCCGCGCCGAGCGCGAGACCGACGGAAGCGTCGGAGTCGGAGAATGCGCCGATGAAATTCTTGTCATTGTCGCCGCCGAAGAAGCCGCCGGAATAGATCATGCCCACTACGCACGAGGCGATCAGGATAATCACGGGCAGGATCAGGTCGATCACGCGGCCTTTTTCGTTGACTTCCATCTTTTCCACGGCCTGCTTGGTGCCGGTGGTGAAGAGATCGTTGTTGTCGATGGCGTTGCGCTCATGCTTTTTCATCGGGCCGTAGTCGAATTTGCTGACCGCGAGCACGATCATCATCACGATCGTGAGCAGCGCATAGAAGTTGAAGGGGATCGCGCGGATAAAGAGCCGGATGCCGTTGGCTTCCCCGGCGCTCTTGGCAAAGCCGGCCACCGCCGCCGCCCACGAGGAGATCGGCGCGATGATGCACACCGGCGCCGCCGTGGCGTCGATCAGATAGGAAAGCTTTGCGCGGGAGACCTTGTGGCCGTCCGTGACGGGACGCATCACGGAGCCGACGGTCAGGCAGTTGAAATAGTCATCCACGAAAATCAGCACGCCGAGCAGGATCGTTGCCAGCTGCGCGCCGGTGCGGGTCTTGATGTGCTTGGTCGCCCAGCGGCCGAACGCAGCGGAGCCGCCGGCCTTGTTCATCATGGCGACCAGCGCGCCGAGCAGCACGAGGAAGATGATGATGCCGATGTTGTAGGAATCCGCAACGCTGGCAATGAAGCCGTCCTGCACCACATGCACCATGATGCCGCGGAAATTGGCGCCGGCATAGATCACGCCGCCGACGATGATGCCGATGATCAGGGAGGAATAGACCTCCTTGGTGATCAGCGCGAGCAGGATGGCGATGATGGCGGGCAGGAGCGAGAGCACCGTCGCGTAGGACTTGACCGATTCGCGCACCGTGGCGATCGCGGTCTGGATGTTCGTCTCAAAGTCAGGGTCGCTCTCGAGGTTGTCGGCGTAGCTGTCCACATATTCCTGCGCCGCATCCGGATCGGTCAGGTCGGCCGCAGCTTCTTCTGCTTCTTCTTCCGCGCCGACGGTGAGGATCGCAACGTCCTCAGCTGCCGCCGTATCCGCCGTGTCGGCGGCTTTTTCCGCTTCGTCCGGCATCGCTGCAAGCAGCATCGGCGTTTCGCTTCCGGGCGCAGCGACGTAATCGTCGGCGACAGCAGTTGCGGTGACGTCAGCGTCGACTGCGTTGGGAGACGTAACGGGTTCGTCCGCCAGCGCGGAGAACGCGCAGAACGAAACGAGCAGCAGGCAGGCAGTCAGCAGCGCGACCAGCCTTCTCTTGTTTTTCATGGATATTCCTCCTAAAATAAAATGCTCCGGCGTTCAACGGAGGCCGGAGCAAAAAATAACCCTGTCAGGTTGGATTTCGATAGCGCTCCACAGATCCGTGACAGTCCGCAGCGTCTTTCACTGCGGCCCGGCACACGCGCGCCCCGGGCGGGCAGGCATGCACCTCGGCGGCGAACCCTTTCCATCCGGCCCGATTCCCGATGCTGCCGGATCTACTTATGCGCGCCGCGCCTCTATCTACCTACAGAAGATACCACAGCCACGGGATGCTTGTCAAGCGTTTCTTTACAATTTCTTCATCTTTTATTGCTTTTTCGGCAGCGCATCGCTCAGTTTCGCCAGTTCCTCCATCGTCATGGTTTCCGCGCGCACGGTCGGCGCAAAGCCGCAGGCCGCCAGCGCGGCGGCCACCGCGGGCTTCGGCAGACCGAGCCCGGCGCTCAGCGCGTTTTCGGCCGTTTTGCGGCGCTGCCCGAAGACGGCGTGGACCAGCGAGAAGAAAGCATTCTCATCCGCCACCTGCACCGGCGGCGTTTCACGCGGGGTCAGGCGAATGACGGCGCTGTCGACCTTCGGCGCGGGCAGGAAGCTGCTGCGCCCGACCTCAAAGAGCACCTCGGCGTTTGCGTAATACTGCACGGCCACCGTGACCGCGCCGGCTGCGCGCGTGCCGACGGCGGCGCACAGGCGTTCGCCCGCCTCCTTCTGCACCATCACGGTGATGCTGCGGAAGGGCACGCCGCTCTCGAGCAGCGTCATCACGACCGGCGAGGTGATATAGTAGGGGAGATTCGCGCAGACACAGACCGGCATGTCGCCGAACTGCGCGGCAATCAGCGCCGGCAGATCCGTTTTCAGAATGTCCCGGTTGACGATCTCGATGTTGTCAAAGTCGGCAAGCGTCTCCTCCAGCACGGGCAGGAGCTTGCGGTCCAGCTCCAGGCTGACCACCTTGCCCGCGACCTTTGCAAGCTCTGCGGTCAGTACGCCGACGCCCGCGCCGATTTCCAGCACGCCGCAGCGATTATCCGCGCCGCAGGCGGCCGCCATGGCGGGGCAGACCTCCGGATCGATCAGAAAATTCTGGCCGAGTGATTTTGAAAAATGAAAGCCGTGGCGGCGCAGCAGCGCCTGGACGGTGCCGGGGTCGGTCAGATCAAACATAAACTCCCTCTTTTCTGCGGCGGTCAAAAAAACATGCGCGGAAAATCCGAATAATTGGTATCGCAAGGTTGATTTTTTCGCGCCGAAACATTATAATGAAAGAAAATATAAATTGCGGAGGGTGCATCATGGCGATTTTAGTCACCGGCGGCGCCGGATACATCGGCTCCCACACCTGCGTGGAGCTGCTGAACGCCGGCTATGATACTATTATACTCGATAATCTTTGCAACAGCAAGAGCGAAAGTGTAAAACGCATTGAGGAACTGACCGGAAAATCCGTGAAATTTTACGAATGCGATATCCGGGACCGCGCGGGGCTCGATCGCGTCTTTGCGGAAAACAGGATCGACGCGGTGATCCATTTTGCTGGTCTGAAGTGCGTGCCGGAGAGCATCAGCGATCCGCTGTCCTATTATGACAACAACATCGGCGGCAGCGTCACGCTCTTTGAGGCGATGGCGGCGGCGGGCTGCAAGAAGATTGTTTTCAGCTCCTCCGCCACGGTGTACGGCAGCGAGAATCCCTCGCCCCTGCGCGAGGATATGCCCGAGGGCAAAACGACGAATCCCTACGGCACGACCAAGCTGTATATCGAGCGTATCCTGCGCGACACCTATGCGTCCGATCCGAGCTGGAGCGTCTGTCTGCTGCGCTATTTCAATCCCATCGGCGCGCATAAGAGCGGCCGCATCGGCGAGGATCCCAAGGGCATCCCCAACAATCTGGTGCCCTATGTGGCGCAGGTGGCGATCGGCAAGCTCGACCATCTGAACGTCAACGGCAGCGACTGGCCGACGCCGGACGGCACGGGCGTGCGCGATTATATCCACGTCGTCGATCTTGCCATCGGTCACATCCGGGCGGTCGAAAAGGTGCTCGCCGAGCAGAGCTGCACCACCTACAATCTCGGCACGGGCGTCGGCTACAGCGTGCTGGATGTGGTGCGCGCGTTTTCCAAGGCCTGCGGCAAGCAGGTCAAGTATGAATTCGCGCCGCGCCGCCCCGGCGATATCGCCATCTGCTATTCCGATCCGACCAAGGCGCGCGCGGAGCTGCACTGGACGGCGGAGCGCGGGCTGGACGAGATGTGCGAGGACGTCTGGCGCTGGCAGTCGCAGAATCCGGACGGCTATTGATAATTATTATTTAAACAGGAGCGAACCATGAGAGCAGTCATTACAGTTATCGGCAAGGATATGGTCGGCATTCTCGCGAAGGTTTCCACGGAATGCGCCAAGCACAATATCAACGTCATTGAGGTCACGCAGTCCGTGCTGCAGGATCTGTTCGCCATGATCATGATGGTGGATATTTCCGATTCGGACGTGCCGTTTACCGCCTTTGCGGAAACCATCACCGCCATCGGCGCGGAGATGGGCCTCTCCATCCACGCGATGCATGAAGACATTTTCAACGCCATGCACACGATCTGACGGGGTGCGGATATGCTGAACGCAAGAGATATTCTGGAAACCATCACCATGATCCAGCAGGAGCATCTGGATGTGCGCACGATCACGATGGGCATTTCCCTGCTTGACTGCTGCCACAGCGACGTGGATCGCATGTGCGCGCGCGTCTATGATAAGATCACGCGTTACGCGAAGGATCTCGTGGCGACGGGGGAACAGATCGAAAAAGAATTCGGAATTCCCATTATCAACAAGCGCATCTCCGTCACGCCCGCGGCGATGATTCTCGCCGCCTGCGACGACCGGGATGCGGTCAAGCTCGCGAATACGCTCGAGCGCGCCGCCTGCGCCTGCGGCGTGAATTTCCTGGGCGGGTTTTCCGCGCTCGTGCAGAAGGGCTTCGGCCCCGGCGATAAAGAACTGATCGCCGCGATCCCCGAGGCGCTTGCCACAACGGAGCACATCTGCGCCTCGGTCAACATCGGCTCGACCAAGGCCGGCATCAATATGGACGCCGTGGCGCTGATGGGCCGGGTGGTGCGTGAATGCGCAGAGCGCACGGCGGACCGCGGCTGCATCGGCCCGGCAAAGCTCGTCGTCTTCTGCAACGCGCCGGAGGATAACCCCTTCATGGCGGGCGCGTTTCACGGCGCGGGCGAACCGGACTGCGTGATCAACGTCGGCGTGTCAGGCCCGGGCGTGGTGCGCGCGGCGCTGGCGAAGCTGCCGGCGGGCGATCTGACGGCCGTGGCCGATCTGGTCAAGAAAACCGCATTCAAAATCACCCGCATGGGGCAGCTCGTGGCGAGCGAAGCGTCCCGCCGTCTGGGCGTGCCCTTCGGGATCGTGGATCTCTCCCTTGCGCCGACGCCGGCGGTCGGCGATTCCGTGGCGCATATCCTGGAGGAAATGGGCCTCGAACGCTGCGGCTGCCACGGCACAACGGCGGCGCTTGCCCTGCTCAACGACGCGGTCAAAAAGGGCGGCGTGATGGCCTCCTCTCATGTGGGCGGCCTGTCCGGCGCGTTCATTCCCGTCACGGAGGACGCCGGCATGATCGACGCGGCGCGCGCCGGCACGCTGAGCATCACAAAACTTGAGGCGATGACGGCCGTCTGCTCGGTCGGCCTGGATATGATCAATATCCCCGGCGATACTTCCGCCGAGGTGATCGCCGCGATCATCGCGGATGAGGCGGCCATCGGCATGGTCAATTCCAAAACGACGGCGGTGCGCGTGATCCCCGCGATCGGCAAACAGGTCGGCGAGGAGCTGAATTTCGGCGGTCTGCTCGGCGGCGGTCCCGTGATGCCCCTGCGCACGGAATCACCCGCAAAGTTTATCGGCCGCGGCGGACGCATCCCCGCGCCGATGCAGAGCCTGAAGAATTAACAGCGAACAGTGGGAAACAGCTATGAAAACCTTTGATTTTTTATCGGACGACCGTCTGCGGCAGCAGGTGGAATTCCTTGCGCTGATCGACCGCATGAAGCAGGTGCTGCGGCAGAATCTGGTCGCCGACGCCTCCCGCCGCGAAAACGACGCGGAGCATTCCTGGCACATGGCGGTCACGGCGATGGTGCTCAGCGAATACGCGACCGAGCCGGTCGATATTCCGAAGGCGGCGGAGCTCGCGCTCGTGCATGATCTGGTCGAGATTTATGCGGGCGACACCTTCGCCTATGACACCGTCGGCTATCAGGATAAGGCCGTGCGGGAAACGGCGGCGGCCGAGCGACTGTTCGGCAGTCTGCCGGGGACGCAGGGCGCGGAGCTGCGCGCATTCTGGGAGGAATTCGAAGCGTGCGACACGCCCGAAAGCCGCTTTGCCAACATCATGGATCGCTTTCAGCCGCTGATCCTCAATTATCTTTCCGGCGGGCACACCTGGAAAACCTTCGATGTGCACAAGCCGACCATTCTCAAACGCAACGAGATCATTCGCGCCTGGTCGCCGAAGCTGTGGATCGCGGTCAACGAGATCCTCGATCAGGCGGTCAGAGAAGGTTTATTAAAGGAATAGACAGGGGAAAATGAAAATGAAAAAAGTGCTGCTGATCCTAGTGGACGGGATGCGCCCGGATGCGCTGACCGCCTGCGGCCACCCGCTTGCCGCGCAGATGCTGGAAACGGGCCGCTGCTTTCTGCAGGCGCAGACGGTGATGCCCTCCGTGACGCTGCCCTGCCACATGTCGCTGTTCCACAGCGTCACGCCGGACCGTCACGGCATCCTGACCAATACCTACGTGCCGCAGGTGCGGCCGGTGCGCGGGCTGTGCGAGACCCTGCGCGCGGCGGGCAAAACCTGCGCGATGTTTTATAACTGGGAAGAATTGAAAGATTTATCGCGGCCGGATGCCCTGACCTTCGGCTGCTATGTATCCGGGCATGTTTACGGCTATGAGGAAGCGAATCCGCGCCTGACCGCGATCGCAAAGGCCTATCTGACGTCGGATGCGCCGGACTTCGCCTTTGTCTATCTCGGCTGGACGGATGCCGCCGGGCACAAGGACGGCTGGATGAGCGAGGAATATCTGCGCGCCATGCGCGGCAGCTGGGACTGCATCGCGCAGCTGTGCGACGGGCTTTCGGAGGATTATCTGGTGATCGTGACGGCGGATCACGGCGGCCACGGGCGCAGCCACGGCTCCGATCTGCCGGAGGATATGACGATCCCGATCCTCTGCCGCAACGCAAAGCTTCCCGCGGGCAAGCCGGCGGGCGGCAGCATCCTTGACCTTGCGCCGACGGTCTGCGCCGTGCTCGGCGTTGCGCCGGACGCGGAATGGGAGGGCGCGCCGCTGCCGCTGGAGGCGCAATGAGCCCGTACGTCCTGTATCTGTTCATCGTGCTTTCGGCGCTGGCCCTGCCGGCCTGGGGATACGGCAGATGGCGGATCCGCAGATACAGGCTGCGCGGAGGCAGACGGCTGCTGGCGCTCGTGCCTGCAATCATCTGCACGGCCGGCGTGCTCGCGCTGCTCGGCGTGATGCTCGCAGGCCTGATCGTGTCGTCGGCCATGACATGGTAGCGGTGTGAGCCGGAGAGGAGAAACTTATGACGATTCATATTTCAGCGCAGGAGCCGCGTCTGGACGCTTATTATCGGGAATACGTCAACCTGGTGGCGCAGCGCCGCAAGGTGATGCAGCATCCGACAACATGGTGGCTGCGCAATTGGTTTTTAAATGAATGGATCTTCTGCGTAATCGCCGTGTTCTGGCTTGCCATAGCCGGTTGGATTCTGTTTACGGAGCTGACGTTTGTGCCGGCGATTGTTTTGGCTTGCTTTTCGGCTGTGCTTCTGCTGATTTCGGCTGCGCGGCTGATCCGCATGTATCGCATGTGCAGCCTGCTCAAGCGCAACCGGAAATCGCTGGATCTGACGCTGGATGCCGACGGCGTTGAGGTGCGGGACGAAAGCGGTCAGACGATCCGTATCAAGTGGGAAGGCATTGCTTTTTTTCGCGTTTTTAAGGAAAGCGCCTGCTTTTTTCCCTATGAGATGACCGGCGCGCTGATCGCGGTCAGCCCAAATCATGTTCCGGAGATTTTGCAGTATCTGCGTGAAAACAAGCCGGACGTGCGCATCATCGGCGCGTGATGCTGCCGCAGGTGCCGGACGATCTGAAGCACTACCACCCGGAAATTCCGATCCTCGGGGACTGATCGGGAACGCGGGCAAAGATTGCATCCGTCAACACGGCGGCTGCGCAGAGATTTTGCATATGAATGTGCCGAACAGGAGGACCTGCAGAGATGAACAGCGGAAAAAGCAAAGCCAGAAACTATACGATTGATTATATCAAGTTCACTTGTGCGGCTTTCGTTATGATCTGGCACTCGATCGCGCAGATCAAGGGGGATTACGGATGCACGTTTCATTCGTGGTTTGAAGCGATCATTTCCCCGATCTATTTCTGCGTCTTTATTTTCATTCTGATTTCAGGATACCTGAACCATAAACAGGATCTGAAAAAGTATTACAAAAACAAATTCACAAAGATCATTCTCCCTTTTTTATTCTTTTCAAGCCTGAAAATCGTCTATACTTTAATCATATCCAATGCATACGCGCATGCGGACAGCTATCGGGAAATGCTGATTGATGCTTTTATCTTCGGCAATCTGTATTGGTTTTCCTATTGTATTTTTGTTATTTTCTGCATCGCGCCGCTATTATGGATCTGGTTCGAAAAAAACAGAGCCTTTTCAATTGCCGCTTTTCTTTTGCTGTTCGGACTGAATATCGTCATCGAGCTTGCCGGTTGGAATCCGAAAGCGCTTTCTGTCTTCCAGTTCTTAACGGCGATCCAGTATCTGCCGTACTTTGTATTGGGAATCATCTTGAAATTGTATAAAAAAGAGATTGATTCCATCCGGAACAAGTGCCCGAAACTCCTGCTGCTCGCGGGATCCGTCGCCGTCTATATCCTCGGTTATTATCTGAAAGAGCGCCTGGGCTTGCCGCTTCGGTACCCGCTGACGTTTGTGCAGGTGGTCGCAACATTCGCTTTCCTGATCGTTGTGTTCGGTTATTTCAGGCCCAATCAATACATCGTCAAATTATCTTCCTATTCGTATCAGTTTATGCTGATCGATTCCTTTACCAGAGTGGTCATCCTGGCCGTCATTGACAAGCTGTTTTCCGTCAGCGTCTACTGGATGTTCCCGCAGGTGCTGTTCAGCGTCATTGCCTGTTATCTCATCTGCGAAATCTCATCCAGATTCAAAATCACGCGGTTTTTGCTGGGTATCTGATTCGGAATACAGAATTATTTACGCCCCTCTCCGAAAGAAAACGGAGAGGGGCGCTGCTGTTCTGTGGATGATATTGCCGAAGGCGAAAGCACCGACCGAGTCGGCGAGTGAAATCAGGATGATCTGCAAACGCGAGGGCTTATCTCTTTGTCAGCGGAGAATACATGATCGCGGCGAGGCCCGACTGAAACTCCGCCCACGGGCAGGTCTCCTCGGCGTCCCAATCCCACATTTTGGCGGCGGAGGCCCACAGGCGCGGGAGCAGGCCGTAATCATCCTCCCGGAAGAAAATGTTTTCCTCCGTGTCCAGACCGGCCCAGTCCGCCCAGAGGCAGAAGCAAGCGCCGGCAAGCGATTTGTCCGCAGCCGTCGTCTGCTGCCGGCTGTTGTAATCCCACAGGCGGGAAGGATTCCAGCCACCCGGGGAGCGGCAGTCGTCAAATCCGCAGCCGCCGCCGCAGCCCGCGTAGATGCGCTGCGCCGTCGCGTGGTGAAAGTCCCACGTGTCGCAGGACGCGTCGCGCGCGTCGACGCCGCTGCCCGATTGCCGCAGCACATAATAACAGTAGCTGCCCACGCAGTTGAATAGCTGCCGCCCCGCGTCGATCAGCGCCTGCGTGCTGCCGGGGCCGCTGTCGGCCGCCTGCCAGACGCAGACCTGCAGGTCGGGGTCGACCGGAATGCCGGCGGATTTTGAAAACAGGTAGTCGTTGTTTGCCCGCACGGTATAGCCCATGCCCTTGAGCAGCGCGCAGAGCGTATTGACATAGCGGATGCAGCCGTCGAACGCGTTTTCACCGCCGCCGGCGGCAGCGTAATCCGCCCAGGCGGCGTCCGAACCCGTGACTTCATCCGCGCCGATGCCGAAGCGGTCGCAGCCATAAGCCTTGAAAAAGTCTGCGTAGGCTTCAACGACCGCGAAGCTGAGATTGCGCGCATCTTCGGAGGCGATGTTGAGCGTGTTGCTGCCGGAACCTGCGGCGGAGAGCGTTTCGCCCGCCGCGATGGTATACGCTTCCCCTTGATAACGAAAACTGAACCCGTCGGCGGCCGCGGCTTCGGCGCGCCGGATCAGGTTGCGGCAGTGGCAGGGGAGATCCACGGCGGGGATCACATCGATCTGAAACCGCTGCGCGCAGGCGAGGATCTCAGTCAGGTCGTCGCGGGACCAGCAGACGTCGGGATCCTCGGCGTAATCCGTATTCCATGAAACGGCCGTGCCGCCGCAGAGGAAGGAAAAGTCGTTGCCGTTGCAGTCGGGTACGGCGTTGCCCGCGCGGTCGCGCCAGATGTTGCAGCGCATGCCCTGCTCTTCGGTCATGTGCAGCTCCAGCGTGTTGAAGCCCATCCAGGAGAGCTGCGCGATCAGGTTCTGGACCCACGCAACGCTCCATTGCTTGCGCGCGCAGTCGAGCATCATCGTGCGTTCGGCGGTTTCCGGCCGGCGGTGCACTTCGCCGCAGGCCAGCGTGCCGTCCGCCGACTGCAGCATCTGCTGCAGCAGATACTGCGCGCCGTAAAGCAGACCGCGTCCGCTGCCCGGCGCATAATACAAATACAGAATCGTATCGGTGATAACGGCTGAGAACGCTTCCGCCTCGAGCGTATCGTCGGCGATCAGCACCAGATCGCCCGCCGCTTTGTCGGAAAAGCGGCCCGCTTCCGTGCGAAGCGGCGCAGCAAACATCCCCGATGCGGTGTAAATCTCGGCTGCCAGCGCCGCCGCGTCGCGCGCCATGTCACTGACTGCGCCGACCAGCAGCAGTCTGCGCAGGGTGCTGACGGGCAGCGTGCCGTTCGGGTCGTAGGGCTCGATCTCCGTGGCGCCTTCCGTTGCCGCCGCCGTCGTTGCCGACGGCTGCCCGCCGGGCGTTTTCACGGCGCAGGCAGCGCAGGCGAGCAGCAGCGCGGAACACAGCAGGAGACAGAGTGCAGATTTCAGGTGGTTCATGCGATCCTCCGGTCGGTAAAAGAGAAAGCCGGCATGGAGTTTCCTCGATGCCGGCGCTGGATGGTTGATCGGTTTTACTGGTCGCCGCCGACGGAGCCGTCCCAGGTGTCGACTTTGGTGGCCTTCATCTCTTCCTCATCGAACCAGCGGGTCGTGACCGCCTTGGTTTCGGTGTAGAAGCGGAAGCCGTCCTTGCCCAGGCAGTGCAGATCGCCGAAGAAGGACTTCTTGTGGCCGGTAAAGGGGAAGACGCCCACGGGCACGGGGATGCCGACGTTGACGCCGACCATGCCGCCGTCCGTGCGCTTGGCGAATTCGCGGGCATAGTAGCCGCTCTGCGTGAAGATGACGGAGCCGTTGGCAAACGGATTCGCGTTCATCACGGCAAGACCTTCCTCGAAGTTCTTCACGCGCTTGACGCAGAGCACCGGCCCGAAGATTTCGCGGGTGCCGACGGTCATTTCTTCCGTCACGTTGTCCAGAATGGTGGGCCCGAGATAGAAGCCGTTTTCATAGCCGGGCACGACCGGATTGCGGCCGTCGAGCACCATCGTGGCGCCCTCTTCCAGGCCTTTTTCGATCCAGTTGAGGATCGATTGCTTGTGCGCCGCGTTGACCACGGGGCCGAGCTGGGATTCCTTATCGTAGGCGGGGCCGATCTTCAGCTCCTTGGCGAATTTGACAAGATAAGCGATCAGCTGATCGGCGATGCTCTCCTGCGCAACGATCACGGGCAGCGCCATGCAGCGTTCGCCCGCGCAGCCGAAGGAGGAGTTGATGATGCCGCGGGCGGTGCGCTCAAGCGCGGCGTCCTCGAGCACAAGGCCGTGGTTCTTTGCCTCGCACAGGCACTGCACGCGCTTGCCGTTGGCGGCGGCGGTGGAGTAGATGTGCAGGCCGACGCTCGTGGAGCCCACGAAGGTGATGCCCCGCACGTCGGGATGCTCCAGGAAAATCTCCGCCTCGTGGCGGGAGCAGGTGACGATATTCACAACGCCGTCCGGCAGACCGGCTTCCT
>JAFZNN010000172.1 GCA_017550895.1 Clostridia bacterium | reverse complement strand
TGCGAAATCTGGCGGGCGATTGATAATCGTCCCTACGTGCGCTGAACCGGTATTTGCGCAAACCGACGACAAAAACATGTAGGGAACGCCGTCCCGGCGCTCCGACCGCGCGGGACGCGCGGCGTAATACAGGGGATTTGTGCGAAATCTGGCGGGCGATTGATAATCGCCCCTACGTGCGCTGAACCGGTATTTGCGCAAACCGACGACAAAAACATGTAGGGAACGCCGTCCCGGCGTTCCGACCGCGCGGGACGCGCGGCATTATAAAAAATCATTTCAAGTGATGCGCCTGCGGCGCATGCATAACGCCGCCGCCCGCGCGTTATTTTTGAACAAAATTTTTTTGGATTGTATATTGCAAATTCAGGAGTATAATTGTATAATAGAAAATGGAAAGATATATATTTCTGTTTGTTGGAGATTTGATATAGGAGGAATTGAGAATGAGAAAAGCAACAATTGTCTGCAGACGTCTGTTTTCACTGTTGCTGGCGGCGGCGATCGTATTCGGCGCCTGCGCGGCCGCATTGCCCGGCTTTGTTCTGCGCGCGGCGGCTGCCAGCGCTAAGGCGGCGAATATTACGTGCGGCGATCTGACCTTCGTTGTGCCGGAGGTGATTTATCTGACGCCGGCGACCGGGAATACTTCATCCTCTTTCCAGTATTATGTGAATAATGACTCGGATGGGTCCACGAAGGCCGAGGCTGCGCAGGGAACCGGAAAGATTTATTATACCTATGACGGCGCGTCAAGCGCAACGATTTCTTACCAGTTCTACAATGACGCACTCAGCTCGACCTTATCCGGCGGCAGCGTTACGCTTTCCGACACGAACATTTCCAGCGGCAGCAATGTGAATATCACAGCCGGCACTTCTCCCACGCTGAACGGCGGCGGCGTCGGCTGCTACATCCAGTGGACGCTGTCCTTCACCGATGCGACGGACAATGTGGCAAAGAAAGCCTTTGCCTACACCTATGTGTATAAGCCGTATTTTCAGGTCGCCGGCGGCGCGCCGGAGGCGGTACATTATTATAACAACAACAATGAGGCATATTCCGGTCAGATTTCGTGGTGGCAGGGCATCCATAGTTTCGATGCGAACAGCGCACCGGGGAGAAACACCTCCGTTGATCCCGACACGCTGGATTTCCGTTACCCCAAAACCTACGGCTCCGGCACCAACCAGAGCACCTCTTATTATCTGCAGCCGCTGGTAAAAGGCGTAGGTTCATTGACAAGTGATCACCAGCCGGACAACTGGCTGCATACGGCTGACGCAAACGCAAACGGTTATCAGAAATCCGTCCGATACGGTTATTACGAGACCGGCTGGACGCGTGACACAGCCGGTCTGGATATCACCGCTTATGCTTCTCTGATCACCGTTGACAGCTCAAGATACGATAATCTGAATCAGATCCCGAATCTGAAAGCGGGAACGATCATTGTTGATAAGGAGGATCATAAAAAGAATCAGTGCCGTGCGATCGGTCTGTCGACCTACTATTATCAAGGCGCTTACCGAAGTGACGGCGATTACGCTACCTATGGCTCCAATTACTCAACATATATGAATCTTGGCGTTCTTTATCAGACCTCAAGCTATTCCACCGGCGACACATGGATCAATGCCATCGATCGTGCCGTTACAAACGAAACATTCTATTTTGTGACGGAGCTGAAGGGCTCGCAGCAGAACTATGACGCGCAGTCCGTGGTTTTCTGCCCGCTGAGGGTGACGCCGGTTGATAAATCCTCCCTGCGCACCGCCGTGCAGAACGCGACCAAAGCCATGGCGAAGCTCGGCGTCAACGGCGCGACGAACGGCAGCCTGGCCTCCTGTTATTTCGATGCCAACACCAGCTACAAATGGACGGCGTTCCAGACGGCATATAAAAACGCGGTGATCGCGCTGACAAAGCTGGGATCGACGAGCACTTCGGAAGCTGCGACCTTGAACAATGCGCTGGCCGCCCTGTGCACGAAGGTGTCTTTCAACGCGAACACCCACGGCACGCTTTCAAGCACGGCCGACGTATATGTGACGATCGGTACGAACCAGTCGGTCAGCTACACGCCGACCTATACCGCGACGCCGAATACCGGCTACACCTTCTCCGGCTGGAGCACGAGCCCGAATGCGACGAGCGGATCGGACAGCGTCACCGTCGGCTACAACAACACACTCTATGCGATCTGGACGCCGAAAAACTACACGATCACCTACGATGCGAACGGCGGCTCGGCGGTCAGCCAGGCGACTGTAGCCTACGGTTCCGCCTTGCCTTCCGCGTCGTCATCGAGAAACGGATACACTTTGACAGGCTGGACCTACACGGGCAACGGATCGACTTACACGGGCACGACCATGCCGGCCTATAATTTGTCCGCAACCGCGAACTGGTCGCCGATCGAATACTCTATCAGTTACAACCTGGATGGCGGCAGCGCGACAAACCCGACCTCCTATTATATTACCAGCGCGGCAATCACGCTGACGAATCCGACGAAGACCGGCTATACCTTCACGGGTTGGAGCGGCACAGGACTGACCGGCTCGGCGAATATGACGGTCACGATTTCGTCCGGCAGCACGGGCAACCGCAGTTATACCGCGCACTGGTCGAAGGATTCCTATTCCATCAGCTACGATCTGGACGGCGGCAGCGCGACGAACCCGACGTCCTATGCGGTTGACACGACGACGTTCACGCTGGCGAATCCGACAAAGACCGGCTATACCTTCACGGGCTGGAGCGGCACAGGACTGACCGGCTCGGCAAATATGACGGTCACAATCACCGTTGGCAGCACGGGCAACCGCAGCTATACCGCGCACTGGTCGAAGGATTCCTATTCCATCAGCTACGATCTGGACGGCGGCAGCGCGACGAACCCGACGTCCTACGCGGTTGACACGACGACGTTCACGCTGGCGAATCCGACAAAAACCGGCTATACCTTCACGGGCTGGAGCGGCACGGGGCTGAGCGGCTCGGCAAATATGACGGTCACGATCACCGTTGGCAGCACGGGCAACCGCAGCTATACCGCGCACTGGTCAATCAACCAGTACACGATCACGTTTGATACCGACGGCGGCAGCGCGATTGCGGCGATCACGCAGAATTACGGCACGGCCATCACCGCGCCTGCGAACCCGACGAAGACCGGTTATTCCTTCGCCGGCTGGACGAAGAACGGCGCAGCGGCGAGCGTGCCTTCGACGATGCCCGCCGAAAGCTATACGCTGAAAGCGACGTGGACGATCAACAACCACACGATCACCTATGTGACCGGCGGCGGTTCGGCTGTTGCGCAGGATACGGTCAATTACGGCGCGGAGCTGCCTTCCCGCAGCTCGAGCCTGGCCAACGCCGTCTTCAACGGCTGGGTCTATACCGGCAACAGCGCGACCTTCACCGGCACGACGATGCCCGACTATGATCTGACCGCGACCGCGCAGTGGATCTTCCCCGTCAAGGACGATACTTTCATTCTTTCCAGCAACCGCGCGACGAACCTGAACGTGCTGAGCAATGATGAGCCCGACACAGCGCTCGTTTCCGTGGGCGCCTGCGCAGGCTTCACGACGGCAGTTTCGAACGGCAAGGTGGTCGTCACCCCGTCCGGGGCGATCAGCAGCGCCGTGACCTTCACCTATACGGCGAGCTACAACGGCAGCGGCAGCTATACCGCCACCGTCACGCTCGTGCCCGCTTCGGACGTCTACTATGAGGAAAGCGGCTTCATCACCTTCGAGAGCAGCACGGGTGCGCCGGCCTGGCAGAATGCCGGCACGGAGTATTCCGGCGTGTTTGAGGAAGGCCTGCGGCCCGGCGCGACCGGCTCGCCGATGACTGCGTATCAGACGACGAACGAAACGACCTACTCCCTCGGCAACGCGAAATACGTCGAGGTCAGCGCGGCCAACAAGGGCGGCGCGACCGCGACCTTCACCTTCTCGGGCACGGGCTTCGATTTCTATTCCGTGACGGATAACCAGTCCGGACTCGCGTTCGTGGACGTCTACAAGATCGAAAACGGCCAGGAGACCAACGTCGAATCCACCCTGATCAACACCTATTTCGGTTACAAATACGGTCAGCTTTATCTGAAGAATAACGCCGTGACGCTCGACAGCAGCGGCACGCCGATCTACAACACAAGCGAGACCGGCAGCGGCACGTTCTTCATCGAGGGCGAGCGCCGCGGCACCACAACGCCGACAAACGCAGGCTATGCCTACGGCTGGGTCGCCGGCAGCAACGAGATCACCGGCGTCTATCAGGTGCCGGTCATCAGCTGGAGCAGCGATACCGGTTACGGCACCTACAAGGTCGTCATCGAGCCGCGCTGGTCCGCGCGGCAGAACATGACCGGCAACAGCAGCTACAGATTCTATGTGGACGCGGTGCGCGTCTACAACCCGATCGATCCGTCGACGATGGCCGAAGGCACATCCGCCTATGACGCCTATATGGCGGACGGCGAATACGGCGCGTGCTATCAGAGCGTGCGCGACCTGCTCATCAACGCCGACAGCTTCGGCGCGACCGGCACTGCCGGCAACGCGGGCGTCGCCTTCCTCGAGCCGGGCGTGGAAGTCACGGTGAAGAATTACAAGGCCGTCGGCCCGAAGAACGAGGTCTATCTCGAGCCCGGCCAGGCGATCGCCTTCAACCTGACGACGGCGGCACAGACCGTGCCTGCAAAGCTGAGCGTCGGCCTGCGTCTTGCGCAAGGTTCGACCGACGGCGCAGTGACGGTGTATTCCAAGGATACGACCGGCGTGCCGCTCACGGTCAGCGGCGCAACGGAACTGTACCGCGACATCACCGCGGCAGTAACGTGGCAGGCGACGGGAGGCAGCGCCTGCACCACCTCCGCGCCGATCATCATTGCGAATACGAGCCCGAGCAACAGCGGCGCTGTGATTTCGATCACGAATCTGAAATGGTCCTACAACACGGAAGTCACGCCCGCGAGCCGCATGCTGAGCTTCAGCTTCGCCCCGCAGGATCTGGTCACGGCCTCGGCCGTGATGCGGCAGACGCAGACGGTGACGCCGGATACGCCGGCTGCGCCGCAGACCCCGCAGCCCGACGCGCTCAGCGGTCGCCGGATGATCACGCTCCAGGCGCTGATGGAGCAGATCTTCGGCCGCATCTTCGAAACCCTGCGCCTCGCATTCTTCAAAAAGTAACGCATAAGCAGCTAAAACCGCACCGCCCGCCGGATTCCCGGCGGGCGGTGCTGCATCGCATAGAATACAATTGTTATTTGTTGCCCTGCCCGTAATAGGCGTTCGGGCCGTGCTTGCGTTCATAATGCTTTTTCTGGATGAAGCTGCTTGTGGTCGGCGCGTCGAGCATCCGGCTCAGGAAGGCCATCCTGGCCACTTCCTCCAGGATCGCGGCGTTTTTCGCCGCAGCATCCGCGCTTTTGCCCCAGGTGAAGGGGCCGTGGGAATGCACCAGGACGGCGGGCACGGCGTTCGGATCAATGTCCCGCGTTTCAAAATGCTCGGCGATGACGCGCCCGGTATTGAGCTCATACGCCTCTTTGATCTCCGCATACGTCAGGTCGCGCGTGCAGGGAATGGGGCCGAAGGCAAAATCCGCGTGCGTCGTGCCGTAGGGCGGGATCTCTTTCGCTGCCTGCGCAAAGGCAACGGCATAGGTTGAGTGCGTGTGCGCAACGCCGCCGATCGACGGGAACCGGCGGTAGAGCTCCAGGTGGGTCGGCGTGTCGGAGGAGGGGTTCAGATCGCCCTCCAGAATGTCGCCGTCGAGCGAGAGCACCACCATATCCGACGGCTGCATCTGCGCGTAATCCACACCCGAGGGCTTGATCACGACGCGTCCGCTTTCGCGGTCGATCGCGGAGACGTTGCCCCAGGTGAACAACACGAGCTTATATTCCACCAGATCCAGATTCGCGCGCCAGACCTGTTCTTTCAACGCTTCAAGCATAACCGGTCTCCTTTCAGATGAAGAGGGATGCCACGACCGTGGCGTAAACGTGAGAGGGATCGCGCAGGAAGTTGTCGCGCAGCCGCTCCGCCTGCGCCTGATCGGCGGCATAGAGCTTGAGCGTCATAAGCGTGCCGGCCTGATCGGCCACGCGGATCTGCACATAGCAGCCGTTCTCCGCGGGCAGAATCTCCACGGCGTTTTCCTGCGCCCGCCGCTGCTGCGTCTGCAGATAGAGCAGGTCGGCCGTCGCCGTTTCCAGCACGGAGCGCGGCACCTCGCCCTGCAGCTCGTCGGCGGAAAGCGTGCCCTTGGGCGTGACGGAGAGCTGCCCCTGCGCGGCGACCAGGTTGCCGCTTTCCCGCAGATCGTCGATCGCCTGCACCGCCTCAAAATAGTTGACCAGCCCGTGCAGGCCGAGCGCCTCGGTCAGGAGCGATTGCGGCAGCTGGCCGCTGTTGCGCAGCAGCACGTTGATCAGGATCTTGATTTGTGTGGTGTTGCGCAGCCCGCCCGGCGAAACGCCGGCGTCGAAGGCGTCGTAGCTGTTGGTGAAATCCATATCCATTGCTGTCCCGTCCCATGCATTGTCTTTGCTTTATCTTATCATAGTTTGGCGCGGATTGCAAGGGCGGAATTGCGCCGTTCCTCGGGAAATTGCACAAAAAACGCGCGCGATTTTTGATCTGTTTGTGAAAACGGCCTTGACAAACGCGGCGTATTCTGTTAAAATATATAATCAATTTATAATTGATATTGATTTGTTTATGAATCCGTCAGAGCCGTGAATTGCCGAAGAAAGTGCCGCTTTTTTCGGCTTTCGGTTTGTCTTTGAAAGGAAGCGATACGATGGAAAAGAGACGGCGGGCAGTCAGCCTGATCGTGTTCGGCACGGTCATTGTCGGGCTGATCGTCGGCATCTGCCTGGCGCCGCCCGGCAATCAGTCGGAGAGCATTCAGGAGGTGATGCAGGACGCGGTCCTGCACGAATCGGCGAAGATCAGCCTGTTCGGCCTGCTGGATGTAAATCCCGGGCTGATCGCCGCTTACTGTGTGACGGCGCTTTTGCTGGTGCTCGCGCTGCTCATACGCATTTTTGCGGTCCCGCGCTTTACGATGATTCCGGGCAAGCTCCAGATCCTGCTCGAAACGGCGGTCGGCTATTTCGACGGGCTTGCGCAGCAGAACACGCCGCACAGTGTCGGCTTTGTCAACGTCTATCTGTTCGGCGCCGGCGTCTATATCTTTGCGAGCACGCTCTTTGAGCTGCTCGGCGTGCAGGCGGTGACCACGGCCGGGCATCCGATTTCGCTGCCTGCGCCGCTCTCGGATATCAACGGCGCCATCGCCATGGGCGTCACATCCTATCTCGTGATCCTCGGCGGCGGCCTGGTGAAAAACAAGGTGCGCGGCGTTGCCAACACGCTCAAGGAATTCTCGCTGCCGATCTCGATGAGCTTCCGCCTGTTCGGCGCGCTGCTCAGCGGTGCGCTGGTCACGGAGCTGGTCTATTATTACACGGCGACGAGCATTGTGATCCCTGTTTTGGTCGCGGTGATGTTCACGGCGCTGCACGCGCTGATTCAGGCCTATGTGCTCACGATGCTGGTCTCCGTCTTCTACGGCGAGGTGACGGAGCCGCATGTCAAAAAACCGAAACAGCCCAGACAGTCCGGCAGAAAACGCCGGGCAAACGCATAAATGAATGATCTTTTTGGAGGTAAACAGATATGAAACAGGCAATGAAATGGATGCTGGCAATCCTTGTGGTGATCACGGTGCTGTGCTGCACGGCGCTGCCCGCGTTTGCGGAGGAAGCGGCTGCCGCGCCGGAAACGACTGTCGCCGCCCAAGCGGCGGATGCGCAAGCGAAAGAAGCGGACAGTGAAGCGACTGTCAAGAC
>JAFZNN010000013.1 GCA_017550895.1 Clostridia bacterium | reverse complement strand
GCGCGCTTCAGGTGCTCGCGCACGTCGGTAAAGCTGAGCATCGGGTTGCCGCCGGTATAGGCGATGACGGTGCCCGCTTCCTCGGTCTGCTGCTGAAGCTGGCGCACCTCGTTCGGGTCTGACGAGGGCTCCAGCGCCAGAACGCGCTCCTTGCCCATATCGGAAATGGCGAACGCGGCCAGCATGTCGCGGATCTTCGTGAATTCGAGCACGCGCAGGTTTCTTTCGCGCATAGCGGTCAGCTCCTTTTGAATAATGATCGCGAATGTATCTCAGGGCGGGGCCGGCGGAGCGCCCCGCGGGCGATGTTATGATTTCTCCCCTTCTTACCAGTATACACAATTTTGCGCTTCTTTGCAATCCCCATATGAAAAACGCGCTCCGCTTCATCCCGCGGAACGCGCAAGGAATCATAAAACCAACCGGCCCTCCGCGCGGGAAGGCCGGTTTTGCTTTGCGGCTAGGCGAGTACACCTATGATTTCTACGTCATTTTCGCCCGCGCCCCATTCGGGCACGGTTTTCTGAGCTTCTTCATAGATGGCCCGCATAATCGCTTTCTGCCGGGCTGTTTCCTCGTCGTTGTTTTGAAGAGTCACATGGTGATTCTGTTCGGCCAGACGCTCCTCCACCATCTCGCGCTGCTCGCGGTTCCGCTCGTCCGCGGCCGCGAAGAAGGCTTCCATCTCGGGAGACGCCTTGGGGATCTCCTCGCCCCTGCGCCAGACGACGGTATCGGCGGCGTCGCCGTACACGATAGATTCCAGGGTTTCCGCGATGTCGCTCCTGATCCTCATGGCGATGAGGCTGTATTTGTCGCTGCGGTGGCCGAACCGATAGCCGCCCCAGTAGATATTCCAGGCCTCGGCGGGTGAAAAGGTTCCGTCCGCATTCGCGGTCATGACGCTGCTCAGGTACCCGGCCATGCCTTCGGCCCTGATTTTTCGGTTTGTGCGCAGCGTAGTGATCACGTCGCCGTTTTCCAGCCGCGCCAGCGTCACCTCGTACCAGGAGGCGGGCATTTTGAAGTCCATCCTGTAGGCCACGGCCCCCACCGCGACCAGCGCCGCGACCAGCGCGACCGCCAATGCGCAGAGAATCACCCGCCGCAGCTTCCGCCTGCGCCGCAGCTTCGCCGCCGTCCGGGCGAAGGCGTCGTCCTCCGCTTCCGCCTGCGTCGCAAGCCGCTCGGGCAGGCGGTTCTTCATGTCCTCGTAATACGCCCGGCACGGCCCGCATTCCGCCACGTGACCGTCCACATAAGCTTCGCTCTCTTTGCTGGCCGCGCCGTCGATGCACAGGGGCATCAGGTCGCGCGCCACGTTGCATTCGCCCTTCACGACTCATCGTCCTCCTTCATCATCGCATCCTGAAGCATCTGCCGCGCCCGATAGTAGGTCACGCGCGCCCAAGTGTCGGATTTTTCAAACAGCTCGCCGATCTGCGCGTGGGAAAGCTCGCAGAACGTACGCAGCGTGAACACCTCCCGATACGGCTCCGGCAGCCGGTGCAGGAGCTTCTGCGCCACCATCTGCCGGTCGCTGGCGATCAGCGCCTCGGCGACGTCCGGCCCCGGTTTCGCCGCCGCCTCGCTGAGCGGCAGCGAGGGCGGCTGCCTGAGCGTGCTGTAGTACACGTTGCGCGCGATGCCGCACAGCCATGTGGCCACGCCGCTCTCGCCGCGGAATTTGCCCCACGAGCACAGAGCGCGGTAGAACGTCTCCTGCGTCACCTCGTCGGCGAGGCTGTCGCTTTTGCACAGCCGGTACACATACCGGCGCACCAGCGCCTGATATTCGGCGTACACCTCGCTGAAATCCTCCGCCAAGCTTCTCGCCTCCCTTCACCTATATAGTAACAGATTTCCGCGCGCCGTTACAGGAAAACGGGAAAATTTCAGGGCCATCTCATTTAAAAAGCAGTCCGACAAATTGGAGTTTGTTGAAGCGATAAAACCTTGCCTTCCCCTTCGAGGGGAAGGTGCCTCGTGAGAGGCGGATGAGGTGTTAGCCCGGCTCTTTGCTGTCTATCGCAATAGGATGCTGGTCGCGACGATAACACCTCAT
>JAFZNN010000012.1 GCA_017550895.1 Clostridia bacterium | reverse complement strand
GATCCACGCGGTCGTGCTGCCGGTGCTGCTCTATCCCGCGGCGATCGTCAATTCCCTCTCGGCCATGCTTGTGCCGACGCTCGCGCGTGCGCGCGCAAGCGGCGACCGAAACACTATCAGCCGCACGGTGACGCGCTGCCTGCGCAGAACGCTGCTCTTTTCCCTGGGCAGCGCGGTCTGCATCGCGGCGGCAGCCCCGCTGATCTCCCGTCTGATCTACGGCACGCGCGAGGCCGTCCGCTATCTGCGCGTCCTCGCGCCGCTGATCCCGCTGATGTATATGGACAACGTCACGGACGGCATGCTCAAGGGGCTCGACGAGCAGGTCGCCTCGATGCGCTACAATGTGATCGATTCCGCCCTGTGCGTTCTGCTGGTGTGGCTGCTGCTGCCGGTCAGCGCGGTCAAGGGCTATCTGCTGATTCTCTATCTAAGCGAGCTGTTCAACTTCTATTTCAGCTTTCGCAGACTGATCACGGTCTGCGACGTGCCGTGGTTTTCAAAACTCATAAAGCGGCGAGCACCGCGCACAGAAACTGCCACGTTCGAAGCGTGGAGGGCAGCGACATGCGCTCGCGCGGCGTGTGAATTTCAAGCAGATCCGGCCCGAAGGAAACGCAGTCGAGGCCGGGCAGCTTTCCGCTGAGGATGCCGCATTCGAGCCCGGCGTGAATGGCCGTCACGACCGGCGGCCTGCCGAACAGATCGGCATAAACGCGCTGCATGCAGTCGCGCAGGGGCGAATCCGCGCGGTATTCCCAGGCGGGATACGGGCTGCGCAGGGTGAAGGACGCGCCGGATTCCGCGGCGATCTGCGCAAGACGCGCCTGCATCGCCTCGCGGCGCGCATTGACGCTGCTGCGCACGGAGAGCGTCGCGACAAGGCCGCTTGCGTCCCCGTGGAGCAGGCCGAGATTCAGTGAGGTTTCCACAAGGCCGGGCAGCGCCTCGCTCATGGCGATCACGCCGTCGGGCAGCCGGTTGAGCATCTGCAGGGCGTTCGCCGACGCCGCCGCCGTCCACGCGGTCTGCGGGCAGTCGATCGGCAAAAGCTCCACACGCAGATCGGGGTCGCGCGGGCAGCTTTGCCGCAACTGCGCCGTCCATTTTTCCGCGCGGGACGGATCGAGGGGCGCAGCGGTCAGGATCTCAGCCGCCGCGTCGCGCGGGATCGCGTTGTCCGCCGAGCCGCCGCATATGGAAATCAGCCGCAGGCCGTCCATCTCGCCGAGCAGCGCCGTGAGCTGATGGATCGCGTTTGCGTAGCGCTTGTGGATCTCCGCGCCGGAATGGCCGCCGTGAAAACCGGACAGGATGATTCTGTGCGCGAAGCCCGCGGCGGGCGCGGTTTGCGCGTCCAGCGCAAGATCGATCCGCGCGCCGCCCGTGCAGCTGACCCAGAGCGTCCCTTCGGCCTCGGCGTCCATATTGAGCATCCGTCTGCCGGAAAGCAAGGCGGGATCCAGCGCGCGCGCGCCGTCCATGCCGACCTCCTCGTCGACCGTGAGCACCACCTCCAGCGGCGGGTGCGACAGCGTCGGATCGTCGAGCACGGCAAGGCACAGCGCGACCGCGATGCCGTCGTCGCCGCCGAGGGTCGTGCCGTCGGCCGTGAGCCAGTCGCCGTCGGTTTTCAGGCGCACGCCATCGGTTTCCATCGTTTCGCCGCAGCCTTCGTCGCGGTCGATGACCATATCCGTATGCCCCTGCAGGATGACCGGCGCTTCGTGCTCGCGCCCCACGCTGCCGGGCTGATAAATCACCACGTTGCCCACGGCGTCCTTTACATAGCGCAGACCGCGCGCGCGGGCGAATTCCGCGCAGTACTCCGCGATCTGATCCGTATGGTGCGAGCCGCGCGGCACGCAGGAGAGCGCCGCAAACTGCCGCAGCACGGCCTGCGGTTCCAGGCCGGCGACGGCGCGCATATTTTCTTCATAAAAACGCTGCATGGTCAAGACTCCTTTCCGATTCTTTTCTATTATACTCCCGCAAAGAGCGAATGGCAAGCGGGAATTGACAATTGACAAGCGGCGGCGGCGGAATTATAATGAATATGAATTTACAACGTGAGGAGCATGCATATGATTTATCGCAGATACGGCGACAAGATCGCGGTGCGCATCGACCGCGGCGAAGAAGTGATCGAACAGCTCACGAAGGTGCTCGCGGCCGAGGGCGTGCGCGCGGGTTACGTCACGGCGCTGGGCGCGACGAACGACGTGACCTTCGGGCTTTACAGCATCGAAACGGGCGTTTACGACAAGCAGACGCTGACCGGCGATATGGAGATCGTCTCGCTCGTGGGCAACGTGAGTGAAATGGACGGCAAGCCCTACATTCACCTGCATATCGGCGTTTGCGACAAGGATATGATCCTGCACGGCGGGCATCTGACCGCCTGCCGCATCAGCGTCACGTGCGAGCTGTTCCTGACCGTGCTCGACGGCGTGATCGACCGCAAGCGCGACCCGGAACTCGGCATCAATCTCATTCAACTGGATTAAAAAGCAGGGCGCGCCGCTCATCAAAGAAGCAGCGCGCCCGTCGTTTTTCTGTTTTAACTGTTGCCGAAGCGGTAGATATTCTGCGATTCGATATCGAAATTCGGGATGTGGATCGGCGGCACGCCCGCGGCGGTGCTGACCGTCGCGACCATCGCGCGCATATAGGGAAACAGCTCCTTGAAGGAGGCGACGTGGATCAGCTCCTTCTGCGCAGAGGAATCATAGGCGAAAATGCCCTGCATCACGGCCTTGATCGCGAATTTGTCGGGATGCTCTTTATCATACGTTTCAACCGTGAATTCGCCGATACAGGTGCCGTTGGGCGCGTATTTGACGTTGTAGCCGTATTTGCGCTCGAATTCCACGCGCGTGCCGTTTTCCAGCTTATTCACAAAGTTGATTTCTGTCGCGCGACAGGCTTTGAACGTGACGATCGGCTTGCTCATGCGATCACCTCCGCGGTTTTGATGACGATCGGCGTGACGGGCTTGGAGGGCTTGCGCTCGCCGTTATAGACGCGCTCGATCTTGAGGAAATCATCCACGGTTTCCATGCCCTCGATCACCTTGCCGAAGGCGGCGTAATTGCCGTCGAGCGACGCGGCGGTATCGTAGCAGATGAAGAACTGCGTCGAGGCGGAATCCATGACCTGCGTGCGGGCCATCGAGATCACGCCGCGCTCGTGCTTGAGCGTATTCTGCGTAAAGCCGTTGGCCGCGAATTCGCCCTTGATCGACGGACGCGCGGGCCCTTCGCCGCCCTGCGCCATGAAGCCCTCGATCACGCGGTGGAAGGTCAGACCGTTATAATATCCCTCCTTCACAAGGCCGATGAAATTCTCCACGGTCGCCGGCGCGTATTCCGGATAGAGCTCGACGGTAAAGCTGTCGCCGTTTTCCATCGTGAAGCGCACCTTGGTGTGCGCATCGCCTCCGGTCTGCTTCGAATCGGACTTGCCGCAGGCGGGAAGCGCAAAGAGCAGCGCCGCGATCAGCGCAAAGCATAACAGACGTTTTTTCATGCCTCTGTTTCCTTTCCGGTTAATTATCGTGTCTATTTTATCGCGTTTTCCCGCTTCTGTCAATAGAGCGAAAAAGGAATTGCATTCGACGCGGAAATATGATAAACTATCAATACAGAATCTCCGGCCGAAAGGGGTGGTTTTTTGCAGACGATCTGGCTGGAATCCGTGGACTCCACCAACGAATACGCCAAGCGCAACGCGCCCGCCCTGCTGCAGCCGACGCTGATCGTGGCCGACGCGCAGACCAACGGCAAAGGCCGGCGCGGACGCAGCTTCTTCTCGCCCCGCGGCACGGGCCTTTATATGACGCTGCTGCTGGATTACGGCCTGGAGCCGACGCTGCTGACCGTTTCCGCCGGCGTTGCCGCCGCGAACGCGATCGAGCGCCTGACCGGCGTTTCGCCGCAGATCAAATGGGTCAACGATCTGTATCTGGACGGCAAGAAATTCGGCGGCATTCTCGCCGAAACTTTCCGCGCGCGCGGGTTCCCCTATTATTTAGTCGGGCTCGGAATCAATCTGACGACCGAATATTTCCCGAGCGACCTGCCGCACGCGACGGCGCTGCACATCGACTGCGACCGCTCCACGCTCGCGCACCGCATCGCCGACGAAATCCTCGAGCTCGTGACCTACACGCCGCAGGAGGAGATCCTCGCGCGCTACCGCGAACGCCTTTGCGTGCTCGGCAAGCCGATCACCTATGTGCGCGGCGGCAGAGAGATCCGCGCGATCGCGCAGGACATCGACGATAAAGCGCGCCTGATCGTGCGCAAGGCGGACGGCGGCACGGATCTGCTCGCCTACGGCGAAATCTCAATTCATCTGTAAGGAGTGTTTCATATGAAAAAATCCATCCTCATTTGCATACTCTGCGCGCTGCTCGTGTGCCTGACGCTGACGGGCTGCAAGATGCACGTCAGCACGGATCCGACCGCGCCGTCCGCCGAAGACGAAACGACCACCCGCGCGAAGCTGATCCCGGGCGAGACGCAGACGATCGTCGACGCGCAGGGCGAAACCGTGCTGCAGCTGCCGGATGACAGCCACGGCGTGAGCGTGCTTTCCAAAACGTCGCCGGTGCAGCGCGGCAGCTCGATCAGCCTGATCATTCAGGGCCGCGCGTCGGAGAAATACAGCATTGAATTCCGGCTCGACGGCGAGAAAGCGGCGCTCAAGGCCGACGACATGAAGGCCAACGCGGTCGGCTTCATCACGTGGAATATCGACGTGCCAAAGGACCTTGCAACCGGCGTTTACGACGTGACGATCCGCAATCTTGCGAAGCCCGACACGGAATATCTGATCACGCACATCGAAGTGAAATAACATCCCGACCGCGCAAGACGCGAAAGGAGTTTCTATGAGCAACAGAACGATCCTCGGCGGGCGCTATCCGCAGCGCGTGCGCCGGTTTTACGGCGCGGCGGACGGACTTTTGAGCGACTGCGCGCTCTGCGTTGCCGCCGACGACAAGCAGGTGTATATCGGCACGGATCAGGGCCTGGACGTCCTTTGCGGCGGCAAGGTGACCGCGAGCCTCGCCTGCGGGCGCGTGAACAAACTGCGCCTTTTCGGCGGCGCGGTCTGGTTTGCCGCTGACAATCGGCTTTGCCGCATTGCCGGCGACGAAGTGACGACCGCGCACACCTTTGACGCGCCGATCACGGGCCTTGACGGGGACGAAACGCTTTATATCACAACGGAATCCGCCCTCTGGAAGCTGACGGAGGACGGCGTCGTCTGCGTGAGCGGGACGGAGCTGCCCGCGCAGGGCGTGGCCGCCGCCGGCAGCCGCGTCGTCTCTTTCTCCGGGCGCAGTCTGATGCTGCTCAAGGGCAAGCGCACGCACTGGCGCTGCATCTTCCCGGAGCATACGGAAATGCCGGAAATGCAGATCCACGCCTGCTCGATCGAGCGCGAGACCGGCTTTGTCTGGCTCGCGACGGATCGCGGCGTCGTGCTCTATGACGACGGGCGCGGCTGGTATGACAGCGGCGTGATCGACACGCTGCCCGCGGAGGAGGCCTTTGATCTTTGCTTCCTCGCAGACGGCACGGTCGCCGTCGCCACAGCCGCCGGGCTTGTGCTGATCGAGGAGGGCGGCAAGCATTATCTGCCCGCCGAACGCTGGACGCCCGCGCAGAAAATCAACGCCGTGGCCGCCTGCGGCAGCGACGTCTTTGCGGCGACCGACCGCGGCGTGAGCTGCATCTCGCAAAAAGAAATGACGCTCGAGGAGAAAGCGGAAGCCTTCTTCCGCACGAGCGAGGACTTCTTCTTCCGCGCGCCGGGCTTTCACACGCGCGTGGGCGGCCTGCAGGGCAATGACCTTGCCGGCGGCCATGTGGTGATCACGGACAACGACGGCCTGTGGACGCAGGTTTATCTCGCCGCGCTGTGCTTCGCCTACGCCGTCACGGGCAGGGAGGATTACCGCGCCGCCGCCCGCCGCTACAAGGAAGGAATGCTCCTGCTCACGCGTGTGAGCGGCATTCCGGGCTTCACCGCGCGCGCCGTGCGCTTCCCGCACGAGCCCGGCTTCGGCAAAGGCACCGGCCGCGACGGAGACGAATGGCATCCTTCGCCCGACGGCAGCTGCGAGTGGCTGGGCGAAACCTCGAGCGACGAGATGACCGGGCATTTCTTCGGCTTTTCAATTTATTACGACCTTTGCGCCGACGAGAATGAAAAAGCGGAAATCCGCGCCGCCGTGTGCGGCATCGTCGATCACATCCTCGCCAACGGCTATCGGCTGTGCGATATCGACGGCCTGCCGACCACCTGGGCGTGCTGGGCGCCGGACGAGCTGAACGAAAAGAACATGTGGCTGTGGGAAAAATGCCTGAATTCCCTGCAGATGCTCGCGTTCCTGGACGTGGCGTATCACATGACCGGCGATGAAAAATACTGCGCGGAATTTCGGCATCTGGCGTTTGAAAAGCACTATCTGCTCAACGCCGCGCACGAGAAAAAGGCGGACGGGCGCGTGACGCACATCGACGATCAGCTCGGCTTCCTGAATCTCGCGACGATCCTGCGGCTGGAAACCGACCCCGCGATCCGGCGCTATCTGCTCATGGGCATGCGCGCGCACTGGGACTATGAGCGCGACGAAGGCAATCCGCTGTGGAATCTCATTTACGGCGCGTTCACAAGCGGCGAAAGCGATCTGGATCTCACGCTGCAGACACTGCGGGACTTCCCGACCGATCTTGTCAGCTGCGACCTTCACAACAGCGCGCGCAAGGATCTGGAGTATGACGAAACGCCGCTGGCCTGGGGCGGCGAGCGGCAGATGAAAACGGCGCTGCGCTGGGACGCGCGTCAGCTGACCTCCTACAGCTCCAACCCCTACCGCGTGGACGCGACCGCCCGCGGCAACGCCATGAGCCCGTATATCTTCCTGCTGCCGTATTGGTTCGGGAGATATTACGGGTTGATTGATGAGGGATAAGGAGATAGGAATGAGGAATTAGAAGTTAAGAATGAGGAATTAGGAGTTAGGAATGAGGAATGAAGGGTGGGCTTCGCCCACACCCGAATATTAATAGCTTTTTCTTGACTTCTCTTTGCCGGTGTGATACACTTCATTTCAGACGATGTTTTCCCATTGGCCTTTGAGCCTCTTGCAGTAAGAGTATTGCCGCCGGGAAAAACATCGTCTTCTATTTTCCGATATTATGGATTAAACTGTTTTCTCCTACCATGACGGTAATTAAATTAAAAGTTCAAAAAATACAATTAAACGCCCGCTGTCAGATGAATGCTGACGGCGGGTGTTTTTCATATGAAAGTCGAGAACCATTTTAATTAAATAATGGCAAGTGGTTTAAATGTAGGGAGCGACGCCCTCGTCGCTCCGCACGGCGGTAGCCGTGAACGTGTAGGGAGCGACGCCCTCGTCGCTCCGCACGGCGATAGCCGTGAACATAAAATTGATTATTTATGCGCCTGCGGCGCATCGGAACGCTGGGGGCAGCGTTCCCTACAAATTGAAACCGTGGGTCTGTGCATAATCCGCGGCACGCATGTATGCGTGCCCTACGGTTGCCATTGGTTTGTGAAAAATCACTCGCGGCGTCCCGCCGCGCGGAACGCTGAGGGCAGCGTTCCCTACAAATCGTTTCCAACGGTTTTTGCAAAAAACAGCGGCGATGATCTGGGCTCCCTCTGGGAGGGAGCTGTCGAGCGTCAGCGAGACTGAGGGAGTGAACACGACGTAAAACAACTCCCTCCGTCACGCTTCGCGTGCCACCTCCCTCAAAGAGGGAGGCAATTACTGCGCCGCCGTTGATTTGTGCAAAAACGCTCGCGGCGTACCGCCGCGCGGAATGCTGAGGGCAGCGTTCCCTACAGATTGACGCTATTGGTTTGTTCAAAACAGTTCGCGGCGTGCCGCCGCGCGGAACGCTGAGGGCAGCGTTCCCTACAAATATACTTTTAAACTACTTCATTCCTCATTCCTAACTCCTCATTCCTAATTCATGGAATTTCCCGTCATTCCTCATTCTTCATTCACCAGTCGGCAGAAATCCGCGATCCGCTTGTCGTTTTCCGGCGCGGGGCGGTCCTTCGGGTCGTTGAGGGCGAGGACGGCGGCGAATTTGTCAATCCCCAGCGTGATGCGCAGCTTCTTGAGCGCCTTATCCGCGCCGCTGCCGCCCTGGCAGGCGAAGGCCGCAAACGTCTTACCCTGCAGCGCCTGCGCCTGCTCGCGGATGAAGGTGCGCAGCGGGGGCGCGTAGCAGCTCGCCCAGACCGGCGTGCCGAAAATCACGCGGTCATACGCCGCCGCCGGAAACACATACGGCTGCAAAGGCGGCGTCTCCCCCATCAGGGCGCTTTTGCCGCCCCAGATGAATTTCTTCGCTCCTGCGTCCGGGTAGGCTTTGACCGGCGCGATGCGGTAAAGATCAGCGTCCAGCTGCGCGGCGATCTTCTCGGCCGTCTGCGCCGTGTTGCCGGACATCGAATAATAGACAACGGCTGTTTTCATGCTTGCGTTCCCCTTTCTTTTTTGCGGCGCAAGGTGCGCAGATACGCCTTTTGCTCCGGCGTGATGCGATAGCTTTCCACGGCCTTCTGAATGGCCTTATGATGCACGAAATCCGGCAGCGCGTTCGCTTCCAGATACCGAACGGCAGCGTCATACTGCTTGGCCAGCGCCGTCGCGAGCAGCCAGGCGAGCATCATATTGATATAGTATTCCTCCGAGCGCACCTGCAATGCGGCGTCGAGCAGCGCGGGATCGAACGGCGAAAGGAAATGATCCATCACCATCTTCGCGCCGAAGCGCACGGTATAGACGTGATCGCTGCGCAGCCAGAGCGGGATCTGCGCTTTCAGGCGCGGCAGATCCTTTTTGAACGCGCGCGGCGAAAGCCCGTCGCAGGTCGCCCAGTTGTCCACATACGGCAGGAAGCGCTCCACAGCGTCAAAGGCGGCCTGCGGCGTTTTCATCGCGCCGATCAGAAACGCGTGCAGGCTGTTTTCTTCATAGAAGCGGTGCGGCAGCTGCCGCAGGAAAGCGTCCGCTTCCGCCGGCGACAGCGTTTTCGCGAACGCGCGCAGCGCCGGAACGCGCACGCCGATCACGGTTTCCGGATCGAGCGTGGGCACCAGGCTGCAAAAAAAGGCGCGGTAGCCGGGATCCCGCAGGTCAGACAGCCGCCGCTGCAGGGGCGTGAGTTCCATATGATTCGCCTCTTTTCAAAAGCCGCTGCAGCGGGAAAGCCACTGCAGCGGTCAGGATCGTTATTTATTCTCAAGCTTGAACAGGACGATGCACTTCTCAAACAGCGTGTTGACGCCGGTGAGCACGCCCTTATACGCCTTTTCAAACAGATGGCTCTGCGGCGCCTGATGGATTTCGCCGAGATTCGCGGTCAGGAAGGCGGTGCGGCGCACGGCAAAGTCCTTCACATAGGCCACGGCGTCGGCATAATCCGCGCGGATTTTGGCAAGATCGGTCGTGCCGAAGCGATCCCAGCGTACGGCGTTCATCACGGCGGAATCCGTGATCGTCTGCGCGTAGGCGTCCAGCTTCTGATTCGCCCATTCGCCCAGCACGGCGCCCACGCCGGCGTCCCAGTTCGCCTTGGCGGCTTCCACGAATTCCTGCCGCTGGTTGAGCTGGTTGTAGATCGTCGGCTTCTCCATGACGTCCCAGCTGCCGAAGACGGTGTTGCGGTACTGACGGTTGAACGCCACGGTGAAGGCCTCGGGATTCTGATAGTCGCAGCCGAAGCGCTTGTCGCCGTTGTTGCCCAGCGCGATGTCATAATCCCAGACCGGACCGGCAAAAAGCTTGCCGCCGCGCGCCTTGTAGAAATAGGTGCTCGTCAGGCCGGAGTCCATGTTGGAGCCCCACTCGCTGATCAGATAGTAATTGACCAGGGAATCAAAATCGGCAAGGTCGGTGTAGCTCTCGCCCGCTGCGTTCTTGCCGTCGGGCGCGAACACGGCGACCTCAAAGCGCTGATAATAATCGCTGATATAGGCCATCTGCGCCCGGGAGCCGTATTCCGGGCACTTCATGATGAAGGGCTGGCTGCGCGAGGTCACAAAGCCGCTCAGCTCGTCATAATAACGGTTGGCCAGCTCCATCTCGAGCACATAGCCGCCGGTGATATCGACCTCGTCGTAATCCGCGGGCGCGTCGGGGATCTCAATCCATTTATACGTATTTTCGAGCAGGCCGGCATATTTGCCGTAAACGCCGCCGCGCGCGAGGGTATCCATATCAACGTCCTCGCCGAGGACCGCCTGCGCGATCTTTTCGTTATCGTCGTCGAGATTCTCCACGGCAATGCGGTTGTCATCCGCCTCGATCTTGGTCGTGATCAGATAGGAGCCGTTATACTGCCCGTTGAGATACACGTCGCAGGGCTGATAAAGCGGCGAATAGGCAAGGCCCATGTCCTTGGCCGCGCCGTACATCACGGCGTTGCGCAGCAGCGAAGGATCGTCGTGGCTCGCGATCAGGCACCATTTTTTGCTCTTGCCCATCTTGAACAGGTTCGTTTTCTTGTCGAGCTTGATGTTGTAGCCCTTCTTCTCAACCTGCCAGGAGGCGTTGCCGCGGCCCTTGATATAATCGAGCTTGCCGTCATACTCCGCCTTGCCCTTCGCGTCGAGGATCTTGATCATGCCGGGCTCCTTATGGGCCTTGTCGGCATGCACGGCTTCCATATCGCCGCTTTCGGTGTTGATGAACACCGCAGCCACGCCCGAGGAATGCAGCACGTGATACTTGAAGGTATCGCTGCCGCAGGCGATCGTGCCGGTCTCGCCCAGGGTCACGGCCTGGCCGCTCTGCGCCGCCGCGCCGTCCACGGTCAGATTCTCCGCGTCAAACCAGACCTTCACCTCGTTGCCGGTCATCGCGGACGGCAGGAAGAAATACCACTCGCCGTCCCCTGCCTGAAACCAGCTGACCGCGCCCGGCGCCTCGGCCGATTCCGCCGCGGGATCCGTGACGGTCACGGCAAGATCGGTCGCCGCCGACGAGGAAAAGGCGAACAGGCTCGCGCACGCGAAAGCGAGCGTTGCCGCAAGGAGCAGAGACAGGATTTTTTTCATTTTCATTGTTTTTCCCTCCACATAAAAACTCTGAATTTACTGTAACACAAACCGTGCCGTTTGTCAATGAATCGCGGTCAGATCTGCTCGAACACGCCGTGCAGCGCTCTGCTGATCGCCGCCTGCCGCGCCGCCGCCTGCGCTTCATCCGCGCCGCGCACGGAATAGTAGAATTTCAGCTTCGGCTCCGTGCCGGACGGGCGCGCCGCCGCCCAGGAGCCGTCGTCGAACACAAAGCGCAGCACATTCTCCTTCGGCAGATCGCCGATGCCCGCGGCGTAATCCTCGAGCGCGCGCAAATCGTCAAAGAGGCAGTCCGCCCGCGCGCGCAGGGCGGTCATCGCGGCCCGGATCTTCTCCGCGCCGGCCTTGCCGGTGAGCACGACCGTTTCCAGCTTGTCATAATAGAAACCGTATTCGGCATAGAGCGCGTCGAGCGCGTCGATCAGCGTGCGGCCCTGCCGCTTGTGATAATCGGCCATTTCCGCGATCAGCAGCGCGGAGGACACGGCGTCCTTATCCCGCGCGTGATCGCCGGCGAGATAGCCGTAGCTCTCCTCATAGCCGAAAACGTAGCCGCGGCTGCCGTCCGCCTCCCATTGGCAGATCCTTTCGCCGATGTATTTAAAGCCGGTCAGCGTCTGCACAACCTGCGCGCCGTGGCGCTCGGCGATTGCCGCGCCCAATTCGCTCGTAACGATCGTTTTGACCACCGTCGGATTTGCGGGCAGCCGGTCGCCGCGCATGCGGAAAATGAAATCCATCAGCAGCGCGCCGGTCTGGTTGCCGGTCAAAAGACGATAGGCGCCCTGATGCAGCACGCCCACGCCGATGCGGTCGCAGTCCGGGTCGGTGCCGATCACAAGCGCCGCGCCGGTTTCGGCCGCCTGCGCGAGCGCGAGATCGAGCGCGTCCTTCTCCTCGGGATTCGGCGAGCGCACCGTGGAAAAATCGCCGTCCGGCGCCGCCTGCGCCTCCACGACGGAAACGGAAAAACCGGACAGGATCCGGCGCACGGGCCAATTGCCGGTGCCGTGCAGCGGCGTGTAGACAATTTTAATATCGTGCGGGCCGCCGTAAAGACTGAGCTTGCGCACCTGCTCAAGGAACGCTTCGAGCGTCGCCTCCCCGATGCGCACGAGCAGCCCCTGCGCCTGCGCCTGGCGCAAAGGCATGCACGGGATCGCCCGCAGATCCGTCACGGCGTTCACGCGCGCGATCACGCGGTCGGCAAGGCGCGGCACCAGCTGGCAGCCGTTGCGGTCATAGACCTTGTAGCCGTTGTATTCCTTCGGATTGTGGCTCGCGGTGATCACGACGCCGGCGCTGCAGTGATGATGCCGCACGGCAAAGGAAAGCACGGGCGTCGGCATGAGGGTATCGAACAGATAAGCCTTGATCCCGGCTGCGCACAGCACCTCGGCCGCGGCGGCGGCGAATTCCGCCGAATGATTGCGCGAATCATAGGCGATCGCGACCGACGGCGACGCTTCCCCCTTTGCGAGCAAGGCGTCGGCAAGTCCGCGCGTTGCGCGCGCGACGGTGTAGCGGTTCATGCGGTTCGGCCCCGCGCCCATAATGCCGCGCAGGCCGCCCGTGCCGAAGGTCAGGTCCTTGTAAAAGCGGTCCTCGAGCTCCGCCGGGTCGGTGATGCTCTCCAGCTCGCGCCGCGTTTCGTCGTCAAAAGTCAGCCAGGTTTCGTAGGCAGTCATGCGTCTCTCTCCTCTCCCGTCTGCCGTGTTTGTCACATTCAGTATAGCATCATTTTCGCGCGAGGGCAATATGATTTTTCGCATTCGTGATTGAAATCCGGCGGCAAATGTGATAGATTAGAATGGAAAACAGCCGCATCGGAGGGATGAGAATGGACTACATACTGAACAGCAAGCAGATGTTTGCGGCGGAAAGCGCGGCCGTCTCGCGTGAAGGCAGCTTCCTCGACCTGATGGAACGCGCCGGCTGCGGCTGCGCGGCGGAGATTCTTAAACGCGTCGGATCGAACGCGCGTGTGTGCGTGCTCGTCGGCACCGGCAAAAACGGCGGCGACGGCTATGTGATCGCCCGGGAGCTTCATCGCGCAGGCTGCGGCGTGGATGTGCTGCAGCTTTACGGCGCGCCGCGCGCTCAGGACGCGGTCACAAACTGCAAACGCGCGAAAAAGCTCGGCATCCGCATGGTTGAATATACCGGCCCGAACGACGCAGAGAAGATGCTCTCGGCAGCCGACGCCGTCGTGGACGCGGTCTTCGGCACCGGCTTTCACGGCGAAGCGGACGACACGCTGCGGGAAATCGCGGAGATGATCGCACAGAAGGAGAAAAAAGTCTTTGCCGTCGATGTGCCGAGCGGGGCCGAAGCGGATACCGCCGCGGTCAACGGCGCGGTGCTGCGCGCGGACGTGACGATCGCCATCGCGGCGAAAAAGCCGATCCATATTCTCAAGCCGAACTGCGCCGTCTGCGGGAAAACGATCATGATCGATATCGGCATTCTGCCCGAGGAGCTTGAATGCGCCGCGGAAACGCCGACGACAGTCTGGGGCGACGACGATATCAAAGCCGCACTGCCCGCGCGACCGGCCGTTTCCAACAAAGGCACGTTCGGCCACGCGCTGTGCGTCTGCGGCAGCCGCCGCATGACCGGCGCTTGCGTACTGTCCGTCAAGGGCGCGCTGCGTGTCGGGGCGGGCCTTGTCACCGCCGCATTCCCGGAGGTCGCCTATCCGGCGATCGCGCCGCAGCTGACCGAACCGCTGCTCTGCCCCCTGCCAGCCAACAGCGAGGGCACCGCCACCGGGGACGCGATGCGTCTGCTGCGCCCGCTGATGCGCAAGGCGACGGCGATCCTGATCGGCTGCGGGCTGGGCCTGAATGCCGACACTCTCGCGCTCACGCGCACGGTGCTGCTCGAAGCCGCCTGCCCGGTCATTCTCGACGCGGACGGCATAAACGCGCTCGCGCCGCATATAGATGAACTGAAAAGAGTCCGGGCGCCGCTCGTGCTCACGCCGCATCCGGGCGAAATGCAGCGCATGACCGGCCAGCCGATCGCGAAGATCCTCGAGGATCCGAAAGCCGCGGCGATGAAGCTCGCCGCCGACCTCGGCTGCATCGTGCTGCTCAAGGGCGCGAACACCGTGATCACGGACGGGGCGCGCGCGGTCATCAACTGCACGGGCAACAGCGGACTTGCGCGCGGAGGCAGCGGCGATCTGCTCGCGGGCATGCTCGCAGGCCTGTGCGCGCAGGGCACGGCGCCCTTCGAGGCCGCCTGCGCCGCCGCGTATCTGCACGGCAAGGCGGCGGATCTGACCGCCGAAGAAACCAGCGCGCGCGGGATGCTTCCGTCCGACGTGCTCAATATGCTGCCGCGGCTCTTTTCAATCTACGAATAATGCGGTGATCGATTGAAACTGCTCCGACCCGTCGCTCTGTTGCTCCTCTGCCTGCTGCTCGGCGGCTGCGCCGGCGCAAGGCCCGCGCCCTCTCCCCTGCAGCTCGCGCAGGAATTCACAGTCAACGCCAGGATTCTCTGCGGCAACGCGTCGATGCAGGCGACGCTGCGCCGAACGCCGGGCAACGCGCTGACCGCGGCATACACCGCCCCGCTTGCAATCACGCCGCTGACCGTGGAAATCGCGGACGGCAGATGCGGCGTGACGTACGGCACAATGCGGGTCACGGCAGCGCCCGAACGTATGCCGCAGACGCTCGCCGTCGCGCTGATCGCCGAAGCCTGGGACGCGATCGCGCGCAGCGAAAACCTGACACGCGCGCTGACCGACGGCGTGTGGACGATCAAAGGCAGCGGCAGCCGCGGCGCCTTCGTCTTCACCTGTGAGGCCGGAACCGGCGCCCCGCTGGAGCTCTCGATCGAACACGCCAGCCTGCACGTGACATTTCGGGAATATCAGCCGATAGATGAACCGGCGCGCTAAAATCAAAGCGCACCGGTTCATTTAATTAGAAATTAGGAAAGAGAATGAATGCGAATGAGGAATTAGGAAGGAGGAATGAGGAATGAAGGGATATTTTATGAATTAGGAATGAGGAGTTAGGAATGAGGAATGAAGTAATTTAAAAAAAAATTGTAGGGAACGACCTCCGGGCGTTCCGACGCGGCGGTACGCCGCGCGGAATGCTGAGGGCAGCCTTCCCTACAAATCGTTTCCATCGGTTTTTGCAGAAAACAGAGGCGATGATCTGGGCTCCCTCTGGGAGGGAGCTGTCGAGCGTCAGCGAGACTGAGGGAG
>JAFZNN010000011.1 GCA_017550895.1 Clostridia bacterium | reverse complement strand
CTGCGGGATCGACTGCGGCGCGCCTTTCACATACATTATTATAATTATAAGAATCACCGCCCGCAGGAATTCCCGCGGGCGGTGTCGCTTGATTCTGTTGGATTATCTGCGGAAGAGATTGCGCAGCGCCTCGAAGAAGCTGTTGAAGATCCGCGCAAGCAGGGCCTGGAGCGTCAGGGTGCCCTGCCCGTTGGTGGATTCCACCACCTCGACCTCGCCGGCCGAAAGCGTCTTCGTCATGTAGCCGTTCGCATCCGCGAGCCGCACGTCAAACGCGTGCTTGCCCGCGCGCGCGCTCGTGAAGTCATAGCGCCAGGTGCGCGTGCCGTCCGCGTTCTCGGTGTAGCCCGCGACCTCCGCGCCGTTGACGTAGGCCTTTTCAAACGTGGCCGGCGCCGTGATGGCCAGCGTGGCAACGCCGCCGCGGCGGATCATGCGCGCATTCCACTGCAGCTGCACGCCGCTCGCATCCGGCGCAACCGTGTCCGCTGCCGCCTGCCGCATCACAGCCGAGGCTGTGACCAGATCCTGCGGCGCGAAGCTGAAGCTCAGCATGCGGTTCACGGGCGTGACTTCCGTGTTGTAGGACCATTTCAGATTCGTGATCGAAATCACAGCGCCGCTGTTGCTCGCGCTCGTATTCGCAATGATGATCGGGGCGGAGGTGGTGCAGGCGCTGCCGGTCGTCGCCTGCCAAGCAACGGCCGCGGTGATGTCGCGGTACAGCTCTGTTGCGCCGTTGACCGTGATCGGCACGCCGGTCGTATCCTTTGAGTAGACCGTGATGCTGCCGGTTGTGCCCTTCGCCATCTTCAGGCCGACGCTCAGCTTCGCAGGCGTGGTCTGTGCTGCCGTCGTCAGGTTGAAAGCGATCGCCTGGCCGGGCTCGAGATAGACCTCGTTCTTCGGGCCGACGTTCTTGTAATTCGCCACAGTGACTTCCGTGCCCGGCTCCAGGAAGGCGACGCCCGCCGTGCCGTGTCCGTCCGTGTTGCCGAAGGAATTTGCCGTGATGAGCAGGTCGCGCACGCTCTGCCAGGTCGCGCCGTATTCGCTGTCTGCGATGTAGGCGTCATAGGCCGCCGTGCCGGAGGTGATCGTCGACGGATCGATCGGGTTATAGACGCGCACCGCGTCCACATAGAATCTGTAGCTGCTGCCGCCGGTCAGATTCTGCCGTGCGGACCAGCGCGGCTCGATGACAACCTTGTAGGTGCCGTAGGGCAGGCCGGTGCGGCTGATGACGGGCACCTGATAGACGCCGTCGACCTCGTTGCTGCCGGCGACCCAGCCGTAGGCGTAGGCGGGCGTTGCGCCGGAAAGCTCACCGGCAATCACGGTCTTGCCGTCCGTATCATAATACGACTTTGACGTCCAGCCGCGGGTCTCGCCGTTCACGAAGAAGGTGCCGTCCGTCTGCCCGGCGGGCGCGAGATAGATCGGCGTGCCGGTTGAATCAAGTGTGACCACATCATTCTTGAGATAGAGCTGCCCGTATCGATAGCCGAAGTAGGTGTTGATCAGGGTGGATTCGTATTCGGTTTCCACGCCGTTTTCGATCTTGTAGATATCCACAAACGCAAGGCCGGATTCGTTATCCGTCACGGAGTAGAAGTCGAAGCCCGTGCCGGAGAAGGTGAAGGCTGCGGTCGCGCCGCCCTTGTGGTCCGCGCTGACTTCGACATATTGCGCCGTGCCGAGGGAGTAGATTGTTTCGCTCTCGCTGTTGTAAGCAGAGTCGAAGCCATAGACCGGAGAATTCGGATCGCCCGGACGCAGACCGTTCTGGACGAGGGCCGAATAATCCTCTTCGTCGCTGACCGTCGTCCAGGACGCATCCAGCTTGCTCTGCGTATTGTTGCCGTCCACGAACGTGAAGAACGATTCCTCATAGTAGACGTTGTTCGCCGGGATGACCGTCACGCTCGCGGTGTAATCCGCGCCGTTGTAGGTCACGGTGTAGGTGAAGGTCACGGGCGCATTCAGCGCCGCAGTCGGGGTAAAGAGCACCTTGCCGCCCGAAACCGAGGTCGTGAAGCCCGTGCCGCCGGTCACAGATGCCAGCGTTACGCCGGAGAGATCGTTGGAAACAACGTTCAACTGAATCGGCAAACCGAAGTCGATGACGTAGGAATCGTCTTTGGCGGGGCGCTCCCACTTGGCATAAAGCGTGGTATTCTCCTGCACCGTGTAAGTTGCGCCCGCGACGCCGGCCAGCGTGGTGAACGCCGCATCGGTGTACCATCCCGCCAGCGCGTAATTCGGTTTGGTGCCCGTCGGCAGCGTGACCGTGCCGGGGGTCCACTGCGCGCGCATCTGATAGACCGCGCCGGAGACGTTGCAGAGGTTGTTGACGCTCTGCTGGTTGCTGTAAGCCACAGAACCGGTCTCTTTCCAGAACACCACGTTTTTGAAGGTGAGGCTGCTGCCTGAAAGCGCGCGGAAGAGCACGTATTTATCGACGTTTGCGTTGCCGCTGCTTGCCAGGGTCCAGGTGACGGTATAATGCTGATAGGTGGAAGTCAGCGCCTGCGTCATATTGCCGTCGCTGGCGGCGGAGGTGACACCGGTGCTGCCGACGCCGGTGTCGACCGGCCAATATGCCGGCTGGCCGTTGGCATACTGGCCATAGAAATAATTCGTCACATTGCCGGTGCCCTTGGCGTCGAATTCCAGGTGATAGACCTCGCCGGCCGCGAAGGGCGAAGTGATCGTCCACTGCTTGAGATCATGATAGCTCGATCCCGCGGTGTTATTATAGCTGTATTCCGTCGGATCATTGATCAGGCGCGCGGAGCCGAGCCAGCCGTTGAAGCCGAAGGTTGCGGTGGTGTTGGCCGCGCTTGTGGTCACGGTGCCGCCGTTTGCGTTATAGGTCACCGTTGCCGTTTTGCTGAAGCCGTTGGCATTCAGGTTCTGGGCCGTGCCGTAGACAAAGGCCTGGTCGGCGGTGCTGCCGCCGGTGGCGCCATTGCCGTCGAAGGAGACGGTGTAATGCGGCAGCCAGACGGCATAGAGGGTGTTGTTATAGCCGACGGTGATGCTGCTGCCGGGTGCCACGCCGTCGCTGAGCGCGGTGGAATTCAGCGACCAGCCGCCGAAGGTGTAGCCGCTGCGGGTGGCGGTATAGCCGGACGGGATCGTAAAGCTGACCGAGGGATTCTGACCGATCGTCGGGTAGCAATCGTCGCCGGCGCCGCTCGCGAACGTGCCGCCGTTGGCGTCAAAGGAGACCTTGGTGCACAGCGCGTTCATCGCGTTGGTCAGGTTCGTTGCGAGTGTGCCGAAGTTCGCAGTGCTGTCCAGCTTGGTCAGGGCAATCACGGCTGCCTTATAGGCGTCCTGGAAGGCAATCCATTTGTAGCTGTTCGTCGCGTCGAAATACCAGGAGAGCAGATGGCCGTTGTTCACATCGTTGACGCCGAACGCTGCCATCTTCTTGGTTGCGTTCTGCACGGCGGTGCGCAGGGCGGATTTGTTATAGCCGGTAATGTCAACAAGGCTCCAAAGATTGACCATGGAGCTGTCTGTGCTTTGACGTCCAAGGAAGCCGGCTTTGATTGCTCCATGGATCGTTCCTTCGGAGATCGAACGGTTCCAAAGAATGTCTCTCCAAAGCGTCTGCGTATTTGAGCCGCTGACCCGATAGCTTGTTCCGGTTCCTCCTGCCAGAACTGTTCCGCCGGGAACGCCATAGTATTTACCTGTTTCGTCGTTCTTTGCGCTCTTACTCTCGCCGCTGCCGCTCAGATTAAAAGGATCCGGATTGTTGTACCCGGTGAAATCAGTCAGATATGCGTAGACATTACTTGTGTCGTGGGCGTCTGTGATGTGCAGGCCGGTTGTCAGATTGGGCACCTGATTCAAATTGTTATAACGGCTTGTATCAACATAAAGGAAACCAATCGCAGAGCGTTCCCACACTTCAACGCGGTAATCGCCGCCGCCAAGCCAGTTGCCGCCGCTGTTCTCAGCCGTATACCATCCGCCGCCGGCAGGCATACTCAGCTGCTGGCTATTTATAACCCATCCATCTGTAGGTCCAGTTACGCCGTTACTGTCAGTAATGCTGACCAGCGGAAGAGCATAATCCGTGACATAGTAGCCACCTTCGGTGCTGATACCGTGAATGCCGCTGATCCAGTTATAACCCATTAACCAGTTATCATCGCCGGCTTTGTTTTGCACGCGGCCTGCGGCAAAAACAGGTGATAAGTAAGGCTTATACACATAGGTATAAGCATACGCTGCCTTGGCTCTGCTGTCCGCTCCATCTGTGTAAGACAGCTTCCATTGGATATAACAGTCGCGGACATTGGCAGCAAGGGAGGGAGAGCTGCCGGCCGTGATATTGACGCTGCCGCCGCTGCTGATCGAGGTACTTGACAGCGTCACGGAACCGCCGGAAAGCTTCGTATTCAGATCATTGGAATAGAATGACCAGGAGAGCGTTGCATTGCCGGATGCGCTGCCGTAGGTAAAATAGATCTTGCCGGTCGTTTCGTTGCGGACTGCCGTTGTTGCGCCGGTGCTGGTGTTATTGACATAATACTGAAAAGCCGGAGCCGTCGCCGCCTGATAGGTGTTTGCAGTTGCTTTCAGATAGATCGCTTCCGGCACAACGAAGGTCAGATCGCCCATCGTTGTGCTTGCCGGCTTGGAGATGATGCCGGCGTCATCGTTCTCGCGGTCGATGCCCAGCAGCGTCGTCACGTCGAAGCGCCAGAGCACGTCCGTGGGATGGGTCGAAAGATTGCCCTGCCCGTTATACTGCCAGCAGGCGGATTCGAAGATGTTATAGAGATAGCCGTTATGGACGAACAGGCCCTCCGTCATCGGCAGATGCGTCATGTTCTGCAGGCTGGTCATCAGGATCTTCGGCTTGGAAACGCCGTTGACAGAGATGGTGCCGCTGCTCGAATTCAGATCCACTCTGTAAATATGGATCCGGCTTTTGTTGGTGCGCCCGTAAGAGGTGCCGACATAGCAATAGCCGTTCTTGACCGTTGCGCACTGCACCTTGATGATGCAGTTGTTATTCGTATTGTCCGTGCTGCTCGTGGCGGCGTTGTTGGGATCGAGCGGGATGCAGTAAGAGGGATTGCCCTGCAGCGCTTTGAACGCCGTCCACTCGGCAGAAGCACTGTTATGGCCCGCAATGTTGTAGCCGATCATCATCGAGCCGGAGGAGGCGTTTGCCTTCGTGCCGTAAGTGCTGTCGCCCGGGATATAGAAGTTGCCCGTCCAGAGGATGCCGTCGCCATAGGAGGCGTAGGAGGTGTTGGCGCCGTTGAGCTCGCCGCTGAGATTCACTTCATCGGCAAAGCGCACGGTTTTCACTGTGCCGCCCGCAACATTCAGCTCAGAAAGCGGGATATAGGACATCGTGGAGCCGTGCGACGCAACATAAAGGTTGTTTTTGGACGCCGCAATGCCGCTGACGTGATCGGTGATCGCGCTGCCGGAGGACGATTCCAGATTGAACTGCGCCACCAGGTTGCCGGTCTCCATGCTCAGCGCATAGATGCGGCTGGTTTCACCCTGACCGTTGCTGTAGGCGGAAATCAGGATCCAGCCCTTCGCAGCCCAGTAGGTCAGGCCCTGCGGCACCATATTATCCGCCTGGCTCAGACCGGGCACGCAGATATCCGGGTTGCCGCCCGTGCCGTCCATCGGCAGGGAGTATGCGCCCATCTGATAGTTTGACGCGTTGCGGTAGTCCGCGCTGGCATACTTGGTGGCGTAATCCGACACCGTATGCTGCTGCGCATCGCCGCCGGGCAGCGTGCCCAGCGCCTGCGCAGCGGTTGCGCCGGCGGACGCCGCCATCAGCAGCGCTAGCGCAAAAGCAAGCATCCGCTTCCAAGTCACTTTCCCGTGTTTCATTCTATGCACCTCCAAAAAACAAAAACAGAGATTTGGATTCAACTCGTTTTTTTAATATAGCAATTTAATTATATTAAAAAGTTAATATTTTGTCAATTACTAATTGAAGCAATAATCATTTCCAAGTGTAAAAATATGAGTTTATTTCGCTCTCTTTTTTTCATATATTTACTAAAAACAGTTGAGAATACGCCACAAAACAACCTGCAAAAAACTGTGGCTAGCAGCGGCTAACACGGTTGCGCCTCCGGCGTGATGATCGCCGCTTCGATCTGGTCGCTGCTGATCCCCGCCATGGAGCTCGCGCCGAACGAAAAGCTCCGGTTTCTGCCGGCCGCGGTCGGGTTCCTGATCGGCATCGCTTTCCTGCTTGCGCCGGACAGCATCATCCCGCACCTGCATGTGGAAAGCAACACGCAGGAGGGCATCAAGACCTCCCGGCTGAAAAAGGCGACCATGATGGTGCTGGATATCTATTTCGGCTGATCCCACCGCCGGTCTTCAAAAAGAACCCACAGAACAGCAACACCCGGCGCCGATCGGCCCGAAGCCCCACGCCGGGTGTTGAATGATTGATCAGTGAAAAGGGCGCGTTGCTTGCTTGATTATGCAACGCGCCCTTTTGTGCTTGCTATATGAAATAGCAACTTTGAAAAGCGGCGGTAACACAGTCCCTGCTTTGATTCTTATGGATTTGTGCCCTCGGATTCCAGCGGCTGTTTCAAGATGATTTCATAGTCGTGCTGATACATATTTCCTCGTATCGTTGCATCTTTTTTCAGCGGCAGCGCAATCGTTTTGGCCTTGTCCGTCCGCACCCAATCATCAATGACGGGAATCGCAACGTAATAGCCCGTTGTTTTCTCTGGTGCGAGAATCACGACACTTTTATAGGCACGATAAAACAGATCTTGTGAAGAAAGATAGTGACTGTCTTCCACCAGAATTGTGTCATCGGTTTCATACGACTCTCCGCCGTGAACTGCGGAAGCATCAATAGACGCGGAGTCCAGATCATGGTGATAGTACACATAAAACCCCGTTTCTTCGGTTGGGTATGCTTCGTTTACCGTAAAATCCCTTCTCACTTTTGCTTTGTCTTTATAGAATGCCAGCACATCCTGAACTTCGGCCTCATCAGCGGCAGGAACAATGATATAGTGACTGACATAGCGGAGAAAATGCTGACCGGGAACAAAAACGGCGCAAAAACAAAGGGCTGATGCACTGACGGTGATTGTGAGCAGAATGCCGGACATTCGCAACGTCCATTTGTCAAGCCGATTCGTTTTTGACCGCTTTGTTCGTAGACGAAACGACGAAACTGCGATCAGGAGATTGACCACGACAAACAACAGAATAAACGCACACGTCATTCCCTTGGCAACGGGGGTGGAATAAATCACACCAAAAGCGAAGTCTTTCAGAAATCGAATCAGATGACCGGAAAGCAGTTCCGGCAGCGCAATCAGAAACGACGGTTCTTCATAGAAGACATAGACACATTGAACAAGCGCGGCGGGAATCAGGCACAACGGAAGAAGGATTTCTTCGTTGCGCGCCGCGTACCAGGTCAGCAGGGTTAAAACGAAAAACAGCAGGCCGCCCAGAACGATATTTGCGTCGTCCACAAACGCGAAAACGATGATCAGCACCTGCACCAGCAAACCAAACGCCGTTGCAAGCAGAGAGAGCAGGAAGCGGCCGAACCCTTTCCCAAGCGTTTTCAGATTGTCTTTCCGATGCGCCCGGGTGATCTGCGCCCGCACCACACCCGTTTCGCCGAAGCATTGCAAGGCGGCCGCAACGGCGTCGCTTTCCGTCATGCCTTCCGTAACGGCGTCTTCCGCTTTGCAGGTCAGATGATCCAGCAGCTCCTTGCGTGTGCGTCTGCGCACCCGGTCGGAAAAAATGCCGGAACAAACCGTATCCAGAAAGTCCTCAAACTGCTGCGCCTGCATAGGCCGTCCCTCCGATGACTTTGTTGACAGCGCCCGTGAAGGCCGTCCACTCCTCCTGCTTCTCCTGCAGCTGTTTCAGACCCTTGTCGGTGATTTTATAATACTTCCGATCGCGACCGTCCGCATCCACCCAATAGGCGGTCAGATACCCGTCCGCTTCCAGCGTGTGCAGAATGGGATAGAGCGTGCCTTCCTTCATGGAAAACACGTTGTCGCTCTGCTTCTCGATGGTTTTGATGATCTGATAGCCGTAAAGATCCTCTTTCGCGATGACACTCAGAACGAGAAGCGCGGTGCTGCCTTTCGTCAATTCCTTGTTGATTTTCATAGGACCCTCCGTTTTGATATATTGGTTTACTATGCATCTTAATTCTATGTATAACACGTTTTGGGAGATTTGTCAAGTTCTTATTTGAGTCAATCAGGAACACAACATTGAAAAAAGCACGCCGAAGCGTGCTGTTTCATGTGGTTACTATTTACTAGTGCAGCCTTGGAACTGTATAGGAAGCGCTTTTAATCCGTCCGCATGTTCTGCTTTGCGGTTTTGCAGGAAGCAATCAGCATCACACGATTCGTCGAGCATTGGTCATTCAATGAGTTGTAGGTCGATTCGTTGATATAGTTCGTGCGGAATAACAGCTCCAGCCAATAGCCGGTTTCGCTTGCTTCTTTCAAAGCGATCTCCAGTTTGGAAATGAAATCCTTTTTCCATTGCGCGTAGTTCGCCTCGTAGATGTTTGCACCAATTGAAGTGGCGCTTCTGCCAATCTGATTGGCGATCACAGATTCATGCTTCGCTTTCAATTCTTTTACAAGTTCGATGATCCGGACGGAAAAATCCATGGATAATTCTGCAAGTTTGTTTTCTTTCATTGCACACCGATCCTTT
>JAFZNN010000171.1 GCA_017550895.1 Clostridia bacterium | reverse complement strand
GTCTGCACGCCGGCGGGAAAGTAAATCGACGTCAGCGAGGCAATGTAATAAAATGAGCGAACGCCGAGCGTCTTCACGCTGCCGTCGGCCGGGATCACGCTCGCGCGGCAGCCCTGGATCAGCAATTTGTCTTTCGTGTGAATCACGCAGTTGCCCGCGCTGTGATAGACCGGATTCCCTTCCGCCACCGTAAGGCTTGTCAGCGCGTTGCAGCCGCCGAACGCCGCGTTGCCGATGCTTGTGACGCCGGCCGGAATTGCGACGCTCGTCAGCGCCGCGCAGCCCAGAAACGCGCCCTCGCCGATGCTTGCAACACGGTCCGGGAGCGTAACGGCCGTCAGTGCGGCGCAGTCCCGGAAAGCGCCGTCGCCGATGCTTTGCACGCTGTCGGGAACGGAAACGCGCGTCAGCGCCGCGCAGCCGCAAAACACTTCTTTCCCAATCGCCGTTATGCTGCCCGGCATCGTCATTTCCGTGAGCGCAGTGCAGTCACAGAACGCAAAATCGCCGATGCTTGTGACGCTCTCCGGCATCCATGCGGATGTCAGTCCGGCGCATTCACGGAAGGCGGATTCACCAATGGCCGTAACGCTCTCCGGCATGGAAACGGTCGTCAGCCCGGTGCAGCCGCGGAAGGCCGCCGCGCCGATGCTTGTGACGCTGTCGGGAATGGAAATGTCCGTCAGGCCTGTGCAGCCGGAAAAGGCGCTGCTGCCGATGGTCGTCACGCTGTCCGGAATCGTGACGCTTGTCAATCCCGTGCAGCCGGCAAAGACGAAGCCGCTCAGGGCCGTCACGCTGTCAGGAATTCGGACGTCTGTCAAGCCTGTGCAGTTGTAGAAGGCGGCGCCGCCGACGTCCGTGACGCTCTCCGGGATCGTGAGCTCCGTCAGGCCGGTGCAGCCTGCGAACGCATAGTTGTAGATTTCAGTGATATTCTCAGGGATCGTGATGCCGGTCAGCGACGCGCAATTTGCGAACGCCTTATACCCGATGCGCGTGACGCTGCCATCCGCGGGAATCACGCTTGATCTGCAGCCGATTTTCAGATCCTTTCGTGCGGTCTGAATGATACAGTTCCCGGCGCTATGAAAGACAGGGTTCTCTGCCGCAACAGTGATAGCGCTCACGCTGACACAGCCGGAAAAGGCTTCAGCTTCGATGGCCGTCACGCTGGCCGGGATCGAGATGCTTTCCGCGCCTGCGCAGCCGGAAAACGCTTCATTGCCGATGCTGACCACGCCGTCCGGCACGTTAATGGCAGTCAGCCCGGTGCAGTCGGCAAAGGCCTCGTTGGCAATGCTTGTGACGCTGCTGCCGGCGGGGACGGCTGTCAGCCCCGTGCAGCCGGAAAAGGATAATTTGGCAATGCTTGTGACCCCTGCGCCGAGGGAAACGTCCGTCAGCCCCGTGCAATCGGAAAAGGCATTCTGGCCGATGCTTGTCACACTGTCTGGAAGCGCGAGCTCCGTCAGCCCCGTGCAGCCCATAAACGCATAGTGACCGATGCTTGTGACGGACGGCGGAATCGTTACGCGCGTCAGATCCTCGCACCCATAGAATTTGTACTTGCCGATGCTTGTCACGCCGTCCGGGATCGTCAGCTCGGTCAGCGGTTCCCCGTTCAGGATCAAACGGTGCGCGCAGGAGAGCGGATTTGCGGCAACGCCCGTGAACGCGGTGCGGCACCACGCGGCGAGATCGCGGATCTGAACGCTTGTCAGGCCGGTGCAGCCGGAGAATGCGAACCGGTCGACGGTTGTGACGCCGGGCGGCATTGCGATCGTCGGCAACGCGGTGCAGCTGCTGAACGCAGAGGCGCCAATGCGCGTGACGCTGTTTGCGATCGTGACGCGCGTCAGGCTGTCGCAGCCGACAAATGCCGCATTGCCGATGCTTGTCACGCCCTCGCCGATCAAAACCGTCTGAATCTCATGGTGAAACGGTCGCCACGGCGCGGTTGTGACCGATTGTCCGGTTCCGGCGAACTTGACGGCGTTATAATCCTGCATCGTGCCCGTACCGCTGACTGTCAGCGTCCCGGCATCCGGATCATAGCGCCACGTGACCGCTGAACCGCAGTCGCCGCCGACCGGTGGCGCAGGCTGCACGTATGCCGTCGTCTGCGCCGTCGCTACAGGCAGCGCAAGCGGCGTGGCAACGACCAGCAGAAGCAGAACAAGCAAACAAGCAATTACGCGTCTGATGAGTGCGCTCCTTTTGTCTGAATGATAAGCATAGATTCGTTTTTTCATTTAAAAACGCAACCTCCGTTTCTATTCATGGAATGATTTCTTCTGACAACCGCTCTCATTCTGTAGTACGCGAAAAGCAAAAATGTAACGCAAGATAATAAAAAAAACCGCTTCACACGGCCGGAAAAATCCATTGATCAATTCCAAAACAAACGTGTGAAACGGAGGAATTCAAATGTAAATTTATATTTTTAGATCCGTCTGTCCAGGCGGTCGACGTTGTCTGCGCGGAAGGCGGCGAATGTGCCGTTGTCCAGCGCGTCACGGATGCGCTGCATGAGCGTATTATAGAACCAGAGGTTGTGCATCACGCACAGGCGCATGGCGAGCATCTCCTTCGCCTTGAACAGGTGCCGGATGTAGGCGCGGGAATGCCGGCGGCAGACCGGGCAGTCGCAGGCCGGATCGATCGGCTGCAGGTCGCGCTCATAGCGCTGATTATTCAGATTGATGATCCCGTCCTGCGTGAAAAGATGCCCGTGGCGCGCGTTGCGGCTGGGCATAACGCAGTCGAAGAGATCGACGCCGCGATGCACGGCCTCAATGATGTTGCCGGGCGTGCCGACGCCCATGAGATAGCGGATCTTCTCCTTCGGCGCGTAAGGCTCGACGGCGGAAATGATGCGGTACATCTCCTCCTTCGGCTCCCCGACCGCAAGGCCGCCGATCGCGTAGCCGTCCAGATCCAAGGCGGCGATCTGCTTCATGTTCTCAACGCGCAGGTCCTCATAGGTGCAGCCCTGATTGATGCCGAACAGCAGCTGGTGCGGATTGAGCGTTTCCGGCAGGGCGTTGAGCCGCTGCATCTCCGCCTTGCAGCGTTCCAGCCAGCGGATCGTGCGCTCGCTCGCGCGTTTCGCGTAGTCGTATTCCGCGGGATTCTCCACGCATTCGTCAAAGGCCATGGCGATCGTGGAGCCGAGGTTCGACTGGATGCGCATGCTCTCCTCCGGCCCCATGAAAATGTGCCGGCCGTCGACGTGGGAATTGAAATGAACGCCCTCTTCCTTGATTTTGCGCAGGGAGGCGAGCGAAAACACCTGAAAGCCGCCGCTGTCGGTCAGGATCGGGCCGCGCCAGTCCGTGAAGCTGTGCAGGCCGCCCAGCTCGCGCACGAGGGCATCTCCCGGGCGGACGTGGAGGTGATAGGTATTGGACAGCATCACCTGGCAGCCGACCGTGCGCAGGTCCTCAGCCGAGAGCGCGCCCTTGATCGCGCCGCAGGTGGCGACGTTCATGAACGCCGGGGTCTGCACCGTGCCGTGTACGGTCGTAAACACGCCGCGGCGGGCCGCGCCTTCCGTTTTGATAAGCTGATACATAGAATCGCTCCTGCTCAATCGATCGTTTTCGCGGGATAGCGCTGCTCGAACGCCGCGAGGATTTCCGCGAGCTGCGGGTCGAGATAGGCTACAGCCTGCGCACGCATCCGGGCGGGCACGCCGAAATACGCCTCCGCCACGGCGCCGGTGATCGCCGCGAGGGTGTCGCTGTCGCCGCCGACGGAAATCGCGGTGCGGATGGCGTCCTCAAAGTCTTCGGCTTCAAAAAACGCCTCGAGCGCCTGCGGCACGGTTTCCTGACAGGTTTCGTTGAAGCGGTAAGTCGGCCGGATCTCGTCGATCGTGAAATCCAGCGGATAATAATCGCGAATGATGCGCGCGCGGATCGCATCCTTCGGCAGGCCGGTGCGGGCAAGGAACACGGCGATTGCCGTCGCTTCCGCGCCCTTGAGGCCCTCGGGATGGTTGTGCGTCACGCCGGTGACGGCCGCGGACAGCCGCTTGACCTCGTCCTCGGTCTGCCCGACGTAGCCGCACGCGCCCACGCGCATGGCGGCGCCGTTGCCGAAGCTGTTGTAGGGCTTGGGGTTGTCGGCATACATCCAGCCCCAGAAGCGCCCGCCGTAGCCGGAATGCGGATACGGGCGGCCGATGGTCTGCATGGATTTCACGGTCTGCGCCGGCAGCGCATCCGGATCGCTGCATTTGAGCAGCGCGTCGCAAACGGCAAGGGTCATGATGCTGTCATCCGTGAAAAAGCATTTCTTCTTGAACAGCTCAAAGTCCTTGGATCTGTGATTGTTCCATTCGTAAACGGAACCGACAATATCGCCGATAATGGGACCGATCATTGTTTTTCTCCAATCTTAAAGAATCAGCATTGCGTCACCGAACGAGAAGAAGCGGTAGCGCTCTCTGACGGCGGTTTCATAGGCGTGCATGGTGTTCTCCAGCCCGCAGAACGCGCTCACGAGCATGATCAGCGTGCTTTCGGGCAGGTGGAAATTCGTAATCAGCGCGTCGATGCACTTGAATTCATAGCCTGGATAGATAAAAATGCTCGTCCAGCCCTCGTCCGCGCAGAGCTCGCCGCGGAAGGACGCGACGGATTCCAGCGTGCGGCAGCAGGTCGTGCCGCAGGCGAACACGCGCCCGCCCCGCGCCTTGGTGCGGTTGATGATCTGCGCGGTTTCCGCCGGCAGCTCATAATGCTCGCTGTGCATGTGGTGCTCCTCGATGTTTTCCGCCTTGACGGGGCGAAAGGTGCCGAGCCCGACGTGCAGCGTCACAAAGCCGATTTCGACACCGGCGGCGCGGATCGCGTCGAGCAGCGCGGGCGTGAAATGCAGGCCGGCTGTCGGCGCGGCGGCGCTCCCCCGCTCCTTTGCATACACGGTCTGATAGCGGTCCTTATCCTGCAGCTGCGCGGTGATGTAATGCGGCAGCGGCATCTCGCCGATGCGGTCGAGCACCGCGAAGAAACTGCCTTCAAAGCCGAAGCGCGCAATGCGGTTGCCGTCCGGCAGCACGTCGAGGATCTCCGCGGTCAGCGCGCCGTCGCCGAAGGTGAAGCGGTGGCCGACGCGCGCCTTTTTGCCGGGGCCCGTGATGACCTCCCAGACGTCGCCCTCTTTCTGATTGAGAAGCAGGAATTCCACAACGGCGCCGGTGTCGACGCGCGTGCCGTAAAGCCGCGCGGGCAGCACCTTGGTGTTGTTGAGGATCAGGCAGTCGCCGGGGCGGAAATAGGACGGGATGTCGCGGAACACGCGATGTTCGATCGTTCCGCTCTCCCGCCCGAGCACAAGCAGCCGGCTGCTGTCACGCGGCTCAAGCGGGGTCTGCGCGATCAGCTCCTGCGGCAGGTCGTAATAAAAATCCGTTCTTTTCATGAAAACCCTCAAAAATTATTATAAAAAATAATAAAGATTAGTGAATTTAATATTTGACACTTTGCATAATCTGTGTTATCATCATAATATTATAAATAAGATTTGTCAAGTCAATTTTCAAACGGATGAAAAGAGGTTTTTCAGATGAAAAAATACAAAGTCGGCATCGTCGGCGCCACCGGCATGGTGGGGCAGCGCTTCATCACGCTCCTGGCAGATCACCCCTGGTTTGAGGTCGTCACGCTCGCGGCAAGCCCGCGTTCCGCAGGCAAGGCCTACAAAGACGCCGTGGGCAAAAAATGGTGCATGCAGCAGGAGATCCCCGCAAACATTGCGGACATCACCGTGCAGGACGCCGCCGCGGATATTGACAAAATCGCCGCCATGGTCGATTTCGTCTTCTGCGCGGTCGATATGAAAAAAGAAGAAATCAAAGCGCTCGAGGAGGCTTATGCCAAGGCGGAATGCCCGGTCATTTCCAACAACAGCGCGAACCGTCACACGCCGGACGTGCCGATGATCGTGCCGGAGCTGAACACCGATCACGCAAAGATCATCCCGGCGCAGAAAAAGCGTCTGGGCACCGAGCGCGGCTTCATCGCCGTCAAATCCAACTGCTCGCTGCAGAGCTATGTGCCGGCGCTCTTCCCGCTTGATCGCGCGGGCTACAAGGTCACGGACGTTCTGGTCTGCACCTATCAGGCGATTTCCGGCGCGGGCAAGACCTTCGAGACCTGGCCCGAAATGATCGACAACGTGATCCCCTACATCGGCGGCGAGGAAGAGAAATCCGAAATCGAGCCGCTGAAGATCTGGGGGCAGATCGAGGGCGACGTCATCGTGCCCGCAACCAGCCCGAACTTCACGGCGCAGTGCCTGCGCGTGCCCGCCTCCGACGGCCACATGGCGGCTGTGTTCGTGCGCTTCGCAAACAAACCGTCCATAGAGGAAATCAAAAAGATCTGGCGCGAATACAAGGCGTTCCCGCAGGAAGCCCAGCTGCCCAGCGCGCCGAAGCAGTTCCTCAACTATTTTGAAGAAGACAATCTGCCGCAGACCCGCCTGCAGCGCAATCTCGAAAACGGCATGGCGATCTCCGTCGGCCGCCTGCGTCCCGACAGCCAGTATGATTACAAATTCGTCTGCCTGTCCCACAACACGCTGCGCGGCGCAGCGGGCGGCGCTGTGCTCATGGCCGAGCAGCTCTGCGCGCAGGGCTACATCGAACCGAAGGCATAATTCATTGCTACTTCACGAAGGGAGTCCTCTTTCATGAAACAAACAGTCTTTACCGGCGCCGGCGTCGCGATCGTGACCCCGTTCACCGCGGACCTGAAGGTGAATTTTGACAAGCTCGCCGAGATCCTCGAGGATCAGATCGCCAACAAGACCGACGCGGTCGTCATCTGCGGCACCACCGGCGAGGGCGCGACGCTGAGCAACGACGAGCATATCGAAACCGTGCGCTTCACCGTCGAAGTCGTCAACCACCGGATCCCCGTGATCGCGGGCACCGGCAGCAACGACACGGCATACGCCGTGCAGCTCTCCAACGAATGCGAAAAGGCCGGCGTGGACGCGCTGCTGTCCGTGACGCCGTACTACAACAAAACCTCGCAGCGCGGCCTTGTGCAGCATTACAACTACATTGCCGACCGCGTGAGCGCGCCGATCATTCTCTACAACGTCCCCTCCCGCACGGGCGTGAACATCAAGCCCGAAACCTACTATGAGATCAGCCGCCATCCGCGCATTGTGGCCACCAAGGAGGCCAACGGCGACGTCGCGGCTCTCGCGCAGACGCGCGCGCTTTGCGGCGACGCGCTGGACGTGTATTCCGGCAACGACGACGAGATCACCTCCTTCATGTCCCTGGGCGCGAAGGGCGTCATCTCCGTGCTTTCCAACGTCGCGCCGAAGATCGCGCACGACATCGCCGCCAAATATCTGGAAGGCGATTATATCGGCAGCCGCGACCTGCAGCTGGAATACCTCGATCTTTGCAAGGCGCTGTTCCTGGACGTGAATCCCATTGCGGTCAAGGAAGCGATGAACCTCATGGGCATGGAGGTCGGCGAATGCCGCCTGCCGCTTTACAAAATGACGGACGACGCGCGTGAAACGCTGAAAGCCTCGCTGGCGCGTCACGGCCTGATCTGAACGAAACAACCGATCGGAGAATTCTAAAATGACTGGCATGCTGCTTTGCGGCTGCTGCGGCAGGATGGGAAAAGCCGTCACCGCCGCCGTGGCCGAGGATCCCGCAATTGAGATCGCTGCCGGCGTGGATCTCGCGCCGCAGGGTGATCTCCCCTATCCCGTGGTTGCTTCTCCCGCGCTGCTCACGCCCGAACAGATCGAAAAGATCGACGTGATCGTTGATTTTTCCAATCCGTCCGCGCTGGGCGGTCTGCTGGAATTCGCGGCGGCGCATCAGCTGCCCGCCGTCATCTGCACCACCGGCCTGAACGAAGCGCAGCAGGCGCTGCTCGCGCAGGCGGCCAAAAAGATCCCCGTCTTTTTCAGCGCGAATATGTCGCTGGGCGTGAATCTGATCGGCGTGCTCGCCGAGAAGGCGGCCAAGGTGCTCGGCAACAGCTTTGACATTGAGATCCTTGAGATGCACCACAATCAGAAGGTGGATGCCCCGAGCGGCACCGCGCTGATGCTGGCCGAGCGGATCAACGCAGCGCTCGACGCGCCGCGCGATTACGCCTATGACCGCCATGACCGGCGCGAAAAGCGCCCGAAGGCCGAAATCGGCATGCACGCGATCCGCGGCGGCACGATCACGGGCGAGCACGAGATCATCTTTGCCGGCAACGACGAGGTGATCACCATTTCCCACAGCGCGCGCAGCAAGGCGCTGTTTGCCACCGGCGCTGTCAACGCGGCAAAATTCCTGGTCGGCCGCGCGCCGGGCAGCTACAGCATGAACGACCTGCTCGCGGATTAAAAGAACAAGGACTGTCTGACTTTAAGGAGGCGCCCCCCTTGAAGCTGATAGATCAGATCTATGTGACCGAAGACGTCACGCTCTTTTCCATTTCCGACATCACGGCCGATATCGGCCATATGGCAGCGATCTTTCGCATGATCGCGGAGAAAGGCATCGACGTGGATATGATTTCCCAGACGCCGTCGAGCGGCACGGGCGCGGGCTTTTCGTTCACGGTGAGCGACAGCGATTTCAGTCCGGTGCTTGCCATCGCGTCGGAGATTCGCGCGCGCGATCCGAAAGCCAAGATCAGCGTCAGCAGCGGCAACTGCAAGCTGACCGTCAGCGGCGAGGCCATGCGCGGCACGCCGGGCGTTTCCGCAAAGGTCTTTCAGGCCGCGGCCGACGCCGGGGCGGACGTGCGCATGGTGACGACCTCCGAGATCGAGATCGCGCTGCTCGTTTTCAGCCAGGACGTGCAGAACGTGATCGACGCGATCAACGCCGCGTTCGCGGAATAATTCAGAATATAACATAAGCAGGTCTGCTTTGACGGCAGGCCTGCTGTTTTTTTTATGCAAGAGTTTCAATTTCAATGCCGAGGATCGAAACGTCCTCGACCGGCTTGTCGCCCGGGCCCGTGCGCACCGCCGCGATGGCGTCCACAACGTCCATGCCGTCGACGACCTGGCCGAAGACCGTGTGCCTGAAATCGAGCCACGGCGTGCCGCCGCGCACTTTGTAATCCGCGACGCTCTCCGGCGGGAAACCCTGTTCGCTCAACTGCTCCATCTGCGCGATCAGCCCGGGATCCGCCGAAGCGGCCTGCACGATGAAGAACTGGCTGCCGTTCGTGCCCGGGCCGGCGTTCGCCATGGAAAGCGCGCCGCGGATGTTGTGGAAATCCGGGTCGAATTCATCGGCAAAGCTGCGCCCCCAGATGCTCTCGCCGCCGCGGCCGGTGCCGGTCGGATCGCCGCCCTGGATCATGAAATCCGGGATCACGCGGTGAAAAATGATGCCGTCGTAATAGCCGTTTTTCGCGTGGGTCGTGAAATTCTCCACGGCCTTCGGCGCGGCCTCGGGAAAGAGCAGGATGCGGATGTCGCCGAGGGTGGTTTTCATCGTGGCAACGGTATCGCCCGCCGCGGGCGTTCTGGTCTGCTTGCTCATACTTCATATTCCTTTCTGCATGCGGATCAGCTGCGATCCGCTAATTGTCTGTAATCGATTTTGCCCAAGGCCGTGCGCGGCATGGCGGAGAGGATCTCCACCGACCGCGGCTGCGCGTAGCGCGCAAGCTGCGCCCGGCAATGCGCGAGAATCTGCGCCTGTGCCTGCGGCGTCGGGGTGGAAAGGGTGACAAACAGGCGAATGCACGCGCGCGAGTCCTGCCTGCCCTCCACGGCGCAGGCCTGCGCGACAAAGGGCAGCTGCAGCGCCGCCGCTTCGATTTCGGCGGGAAACACCGTGTAGCCGGATTGCAGGATCACGCGTTTTTTCCGGCCGGCAAAATAGAGGTAGCCGTCGGCGTCCAGCCGGCCGAGATCGCCGCTGTAGATCAGACGGCGGCCGTCGGCGTCGACCGCAACGCCGCAATCGCGCGCGGACAGATCGCCCTGATAATAGCCGAGCATCACGGTGTCGCCGCTGATGACGATCTCGCCGACCTCGCCCGGCGGCAGCCTCCGCTGCTTTTCATCCCGGATTTCGATCGTGATCCCCGGCAGCGGACGGCCGACCGATTGCGGCCGCGCGTCGTCGCCGGCATTGACCGTGCAGACCGAGCTGACCTCGGTCAGACCGTAGCCGCATTGCAGCCGCGCTTTGCCGCCGTGTGCGCGCACCGCGCGATCAAAGGCGTCGGCCAGCGCCGCCGGCAGCGTATCGCCGCCGCTGAAAACCAGCCGCAGCGCCTGCAGATGCGCGCCTCCAAACCGCGGAGCCTCCGTCATTTTGCGAAACAGCTCCGGCACGCCGACCAGAAACGCCGGGCGGTACTGCCGCAGCAGGGCGTTCGCCGCTTCGCCCGAAAAGCGCGGCAGCGCGACGCACCGGTAGCCGTGCGTGAGCGGATAATGCAGCGCCACGGCAAGGCCGAAGGCGTGAAACAGCGGCAGCGCGGTGAGCGCAGCTTCCCCCGGCGCACGGTCCGGCGTATCATAACACGCCAGCTTGTCCGCAACGGCGTTGAGATTCGCGCTCGAGAGCAGCACGGCGCGGCTTTCACCTGTGGTGCCGCCGCCGTGCAGGAGCACCGCCGGGGCATCCGGATCGTCGGCAGCCGGCGCATCCATCGCGCGTCCGGCGCGGACGCAGACTTCATAAGACACCGCGCCCGCCGGCAGCGGCGTGTCCCCCGCGCCGCAGACAATGCACGGCAGGCCGCTAGCGCGGACCGTTTCGGCCAGTTGCAGCTCCATCGACGCGGCGGCGATCACCGCTTTTGTTTCCGGGATCGCGAGCGCGGCAGCGACGTCGCAGGGGGCGGCCAGCGGATGCACAAAATCCGCGACAGCGCCCAGCCGGTTGATCGCGTAGAACGCGGTAAACGCTTCGAGCTGCGTAGGCAGGAGCACGGCGACGACCGCGCCGGGCGCAACGCCGAGGCCGGAGAGATACCCCGCGAGCGCGTGCGTTTCTTTCAGAAATTCCGAGCGCAGCAGCGTGCGCTCCGCGTGCGTTGCCGCAGGGCCGTCCGGCAGGGCGTCAAACGCGGCGCGCAGATAGGCGTAACAGGTCTGCTTCATGATGATTTATGCAGATCATGCGTGAGCACGATCTCCTCCGCGTCGGTAAAAGACGCGATAATGCCGTTGTAATCATAGGTCCCGAAATACGGCGCCTTCGCCGCAAAGGTATAATTCCATTTGACGTTGGGATAGACCTTCCCCTGATGATTCGGCACGATGATCAGCTTCGGCCGCAGCGCCTTGAGAAACGCGACGGAGGACGAGCCGAAATAGCCGTGGTGGCCGGCCTTGAGCAGATCCACCTGCCCGATCTGCCGCGCGTACAATTGCTCCAGATCGCAGGAATGCGTGAAATCCGCCGCGAGGAAGGCCGTGCGCGCGCCTTTTTTGACAAGGACACCGACGCTCGAGGCGTTCTCCCCCTGCCCGCGCAATGCATCGGGCGTCACGGTGTTGATAAACTGCAGCGTGAAATCGCCGAAGGCGACCGGCGCGTCGGGGAGCGTCTGCTCGAGCGGGATCGACTTTGCCGTGAGATCCGCGAGAATCTGATCGTAGAGGTCGCGCAGCTTCCAGTCCTCGATCTCGTACTCATGCATCACCTCGGCGTTGAAGGGCTTGAAATACGCCTTGCCGATCTCGATCTGCGGATCGGTCAAAATCGCGTGGAAGCAGCCGATGTGGTCATAGTGCAGGTGCGTGCCGAGCACAAACTCCAGCCGGATCTTGCCGTCCGGCGCGACGCAGGTCTGCTTGATATAGTCTGTGATCCGCTGCTCATAGCCCTGATAGGCCGTCTTGCGGCGCGGATTGTGATCGCCCTCTCCCGCGTCGATCAGCGCGAAACGGCCGTTGCTTTCGAGCAGGATGCAGTCGGAATTCGCGGTGTTGAGAAAATGGATCCGGTCGTCGCTCGCCGCGGGGGTCTGGGCCTCGGGCGTCACCGCAACGCGGCGGGCATAGCGGTTGCCGAGCGCCACGGTGAAGATATCAAACACAAAGATCGCCGCCATCAGCGGGACGATGATCCAGGTCGCTATTTTTTTTGCGCGCTGTTTCTTCATTGGCCTCTCCGTCAGTTCAAAAATCTTATCTATTTTATCACAGATTTGCGCGTTTGACCATAGGAAAATAAAAAAATTTGAAATCCATCTTGTCAACGCGGCGGATTTCATATAAAATAGAATCATTACTTATATGGCGCTGTCTGCGCCTGAAACGGAGCATCGGGATTGAACACGAACCAATCGACCTCCGCCCGCGCGGCGGAAACCGTTTTTCACGCATCGGCCGGCCTCGCGCTGGGCGTGAGCATGTGCGTCTGCCTCGGCCTGCGGGCTCCCGTCTGGGGTCTGCTGCTCGGCGCGGGCTTCGCGCTGGCCGGCATCGCGCAGGAAAAAGCCCGCCGTCTGCCGGTCTATCTGACCTTTTCGCTGCTGTATTGCGCGCTCACGCGTTACGGCATGCGCACCGCGCAGCTCGCGCTGCTGATCGCGGGCGCGCTGCTACTGTTTGCGCGGCTGTATCTTCAGAAACTGCTGCCCTTCCTGCGCGCGCCTGCCATGACCGGCCTGCTGTTCGCGACGGTGCTGACCGTCACGGTGTTGCAGACGAACGTCTATTTCGGCATCGGCGCGTCCGGCGCGACCGCTATGGACATGCTGCGCGCCTATCGCTCGCTCGGCTTCCATCCGAACTGGCGGGGCATTCTCTACGGCACGATCGTCATGGTCGTGATGATCACGGTGCCGCGCAAATTCAAACGCTTCGGCAACGCCTTCAGCGCGTCGCTCCTCGGCCTGCTGATCGCGTTCGCGCTGAATCTCTGGCTGATCCCGCGCGAGATGCCGCGCGTCATCGACGAAATCGGCGCGCTCAGTCAGCCGCTCTCGGCCGCGTGGCGGCAGTTTGCGGAAACATCGCAGCCCCTTCAGCCGCTTGGGGCCGTGCTGTTCGGCGTCGCGCTCTGGCTTTCGCACCTGCTTTGCGCCGCGGCAAAGCCCGACGGGCAGGCGCAGGCGGCGACGGCCGCCGCGCCCGTGAGCATCGTGACCGCGCCCGGCCTTTTGTTTCTGCCGCCGTGTGAAAAGCCGCGGCGTTCCCGCGTGATCGCAGCCGCGGTCCTGCTGCTGCTCGCCGCCGTGAGCGCGTACACGGGCTACGGCGTTTTCGGCCGCCTGCCGTGCGCCGCCTGCGGCGTGCTGCTGATCGTCGGCGCGTGGCAGAGCGTGGACTGGGGCAGGCTGAAAACGGCGCTGCAATCGACGCTCGCTCTCCCCTCGTTTCTGATCACCGTGGTTTTGACGCTGCTGCGCGGCATCGGCTTCGGCTGCTTTGCCGCCATCGCATTTGCCGCTGCCGACTGCATCCTGTGCAGGCGGCATGCGCAGGAGGACTGACTATGGAATTGCTCAAACTTTACTGGCTGCCCGACGCGCCCCTCTTTGATCCCCCGCTGCCGGCGGGCTGCAGCCTGCGGCCGTTTGATCCGCAGCGGGATCTGCCCCTTTGGTACGACTGCCTGCGCGGCGGCGCGCTGATCGACGACTGCGCCGCGGCGGCGGACGCCTTCGCGCGGGAGATCGAGGCGATCCCCGACATCGACCCTGCGCGGGACATCCTGCTGCTTGACCGCGACGGGGAAACGATCGGCACCGTGACCGCCTTTGTGTACGCGAAAACCAACATCGGCGACGTGCACATGGTCGGCGTGCGGGAGGACTGCCGCGGGCAGGGCCTCGCAAAATATCTGATCGCGGCGGCGCAAAAGCGGCTGCGCGCGCGGAACGTGCGCTTCGTTTCGCTGACCACCGGCGAATCCCGCCCGGCAGCGCTGCGCGCCTATCTGCGGGCCGGTTTCCTGCCTGTGGACTATGACTACCGGATGCAGACGCGCTGGGAGGCGCTGCTGCGACAGTTTGACATTGACAGCATTCCGATGCTTTACGAGGACGGCACGCCGTTCAAGACGCTTTATAAAGACAAAACCGATCCGAAGGTGCGCATCGGCGTGCTCGGCGCGGGACGCGGCATGACGATCATGGAATACTGCCGCGCGGGCGACAACGCGGAACTGGTCGCCGTGTGCGACCGCGACCCCGCGTGCCTTGCCGACGCGCGTGAACGCTTCGGCGACGGCGTTGCCTATTACACCGATGTCGACGCATTTCTCGCGCCCGAGATGGATCTGGTCGTGCTGGCCAACTACGCGAACGCCCACGCGCCGCTTGCCATCCGCGCGCTGGACGCGGGCAAAAACGTCTTCAGCGAGCTGCTGCCCGTGCAGACCATGCAGGAGGCCGTGGCGCTGGTCGAGGCCGTGGAGCGCAGCGGCAAGCTCTATATTTACGGCGAAAACTGCTGCTTCATGCCCGCCGTGCGCGCCATGCGCAAACAGTTCCGCAGCGGCAAAATGGGCGCTTTTCAATACGGCGAGGGCGAATACATGCACAACTGCGAGACCGACTGGCACCATCACAGCCACGCCGATCCGAACCACTGGCGCAACACGATGACCGCCTTCTACTACTGCACGCATTCCATCGGCCCGCTGATCCATGTTTCCGGCCTGCGGCCGGTCAGCGTGGTCGGCTTTGAAGCGCCGTTCAATCAAAAGATGTATCGCATGGGCGCGAAGGCCGGCCCCTTCGGCATGGAGGTCATCACGCTGGAAAACGGCGCCCTGCTCAAGAGCCTGCACGGCGTGGGCCCGGTCAAATACTCTTTGTGGTATCACTGCGAGGGCGACCTCGGCGTGCTGGAAAGCGCGCGGAACATCCAGAATGCCGGCGGCGTGCAGACGCTCTATGTGAACTGCGACAGCCGCGAAGGGTCGGACGACGGCGCGATCACGTCCCTGCCGCTGACCGACGGCCTGTCGGCGCTCGCGGAGGGCTTCGACCACGGCGGCGCGGATTATTATCTGCTCTACCACGCGTGCGAGGCCGTCAAGGGCAACAAGCAGGCGGAGATCATCGACGTTTACGAGGCGCTGGATATGTTCCTGCCGGGCCTGTTCGCCTATTTCAGCGTGCTTGCGGGCAACACGCCGCAGCAGATCCCCGATCTGCGCGACCCGGCGCAGCGCGAGCGCTGGCGCAACGACCGGCGCTGCACCGATCCGGCGGTCGCGGGCGATCAGCTGCTGCCGAGCTATTCCAAGGGCAATCCGGAGATCCCGGCGCAGATCTACGACGGCCTGCGGGCAAAGCTCGAAGCCGACCGGGCAAAGAAAAAAGAAGAAAAGAAGCAATCATAAAATCAAGGCTTGTGTCCGCGGACACAAGCCTTGCCGTTTTTCTGTTTGATTTGTCATTTGAGCGGATGGATCACCATGTCGTTGTTCGATTCGAGGAAATGCGGATAGCGCGGATCCGTGCCGGGCTTGATCGAGGTCGTGGTGCTGAGCATCCAGATCAGGAACGCGGCGTATTCCGTGCCGTAGGAGCAGGCCACGTGCGGGCCGTTGCGCACCATGTAGGTGTAATCCTTGAAATGCGCGGTGGACAGGTCGACGCAGTGATCGGGCGAGATCAGCGCGGGATCCGCGGCGTTGGCGATGTAATCGTCGGACAGCGTTTCGCTGTATTTGGCCACGGTTGCGAAGCCGGAGGTCTGATAGGCCTCGAGGATGCGGTCGCCGGACCAGCCCGCGCTCTCATAGACGGGATTGAGGGGCTGATTGTAGCCGGAGACCACGGCGATCTCGCGCCCGCTCGCGATCATTTCATTGAGCAGCGCGTCGCGCCCGGCCATCATCTCCTGCAGCGCCTGCGCCTTGGCAAGGAACTCCGCGCTGACGTTCTCCTTGCCGCCGAACATGTAGTCAAGCCCCGCGTCGAAATCCTCGGGCATGCAAAGGCCCCAGAGCGGGAGCATATGGCCGTAGATCGGTACGAGCACGCGGTCATAGATCAGGTCGATATCCTTCTCGAGAATGGCCGTGCCGAGCTTCTCGAGGAGCTTGAACACGCCGATGAATTTCAGCGCCTTGATCGCCAGATTGCCGGCCTTGCTGTCCACGGTCAGGGTGTCGAAGAAATCGTAAAGCACCTGCGCGTTGATCTCCAGCCGGCCGGTCAGGCAGTCGGAGGCCACCTGCGCGCCGCAGAAGGTGGAGGACATGAACAGCACCTTGTTCATGCGCTCATAGCCGTATTTGGTCAGATAAGCCACGGACATGATGCCGCCCATGCTGCAGCAGACGAGATTCACCTTGTCGTGGCCGGTTTCGCTGACCGCGCGCTCGACAGAGGCGTGAATCTGATCGGCAATGATATAAGGATCCACACGCCAGTCATAATTGACATAATAGACATGGTCGCCGCCGAACGCGTCGATGCAGGAATGCGTCAGGCCCAGCTCATCCGGCACGCCCTCGCACAGATCGGGATAATTGCCGGCCGCTTCCGGGTAATCATGCATGCCCGTGCCGTAAGGCGACGTGCCGTCCTCCTCGATCGTGAGCGCCTTCATCAGGTCGTAGGCGTAATCGGCGACCTCCTCAAGCGCCGCGCGGCCGCTCATGCGCGTAACGCCCTTCCAGGCCACGCGGGCGAGCGCCTTGAGCAGCGGGCCGATCTTGAATTCAAACGCGGGCCGCTCCTCCTCGGTGCCGATCGCCTGGGTCAGACCGTTGAACGACATGCCGCGCACCACAACGACCGGCACAACCTCACAGACCTCTTCCGCGGGCTCCTGCGCAGGCGTTTCTTCGGCAAACGCGGGCGTGAAAACGCAAAGGCAGAGCGCGAGCGAGAGCAGGATGCTCACAATGCGGCGCAGCCGGTTTCGTTTCACAACAACCATCTCCTTTTTCTCTTTCTTGTTCCTATTTATACTATCACAAACCCGCGGCGCTGTCAAATCTGTTTTTGAATCCGCTCTTTACTTTTGGCATAGACGCTGATATAATGAAATCAGAATTCCTAAGGGGGTCAGAGAATGAAACTGCGATATCGTCTGCCCGCGCTGCTCTGCGCGCTGCTGCTCTTGCTCGGCTGCTGCTCCGCGTTTGCGCAGGAAGCGCCGGCCGCGGCGGAAACCGACGTGGATTACACGATCCGGAATCCCTACGACGGCGTGGATTTTGACAACTGGAAGCAGTATAAAACCGACCTGCACAGCCACACCACCTTCAGCGACGGGCACAACACCCTGCCGGAAATGGTGGAGCGGCATTATGCGCTCGGCTTCGACATGGTGGCGATCACCGACCACGGCACAACCAGCTACGGCTTCACGCAGCAGAAGCACACGACCGTGATGAAGCTCTTCAGCCTCGTGCGCAACGGCTTCATCACCGACGAGGTGCTCAGCGAAAGCGGCGCCGCCGCAAACGGCGCAGCCTATACGGTCACGCAGGAAAACGGAGATGAATTTTATCAGCAGGCCGGCGGGCATACGATGATGCGCGTGCCCTTCGGCGTGGAGAACAATCCCACCTCCTACAACAACGCGCACGTCTGCTCCTGGTTCGTCGATTACGGCCACGACGTCAACGGCGGCACGAGCAATTACGAGCGCCCGATCAAGGCCGTGGACAAGCTCGGCGGCCTGTCCGTGATCAACCATCCGGGCGAATACACCAACGCGCGGGATGAGGTCTACACCGCCGACGCCTACGACGAGAGCAATCTCGCCTATCGCTACAAGATCAACAAATTCGCCGGGCTGCTGCAGAAGTATCCCACCTGCATCGGCATCGACGTCAACAGCAAGGGCGACCACCGCACGCGTTTCGACCGCAAGCTCTGGGATCTCCTGCTGCAGAAGCTCGCGCCGCACGGCCGGGCGGTCTACGCGATCTGCTCCACGGACGCGCACAATCTGGATATCGTCAATTCCGGCTATGTGATGGCGCAGCTGCCTGAACAATCCGCCGCGGCGCTGCAGGCGGGTCTTGGCAGCGGGCAGTTCTTCGGCTGCAGCAACTACTGCGGCAACGTGGACGAGCTGACGGCTTATCGGGATGAAATCGCGGCGATCAACGGCGTGGAGGCGAACGCCTTCGCGCAGACGCTGACCGAAACGGTAACCGCCATCGAGGCGGAAATCGCCGACGGCGAGCAGCACACGATCTGGAAAGCGGCTGCGGACGCCGCACCCGTGCGCGTGAATCGCGTGGCGGTGGATGAGGATGCGGACACGATCACCGTCACGGCGGAGAACGCGCTGACCGTCCACTGGATCGCGGACGGCAAGGTGATCTGCGTGGGCAAAACGATCGATCTGGACGAGCACAGCGGCGAGATCGGCAGCTATGTGCGCTGCGAGGCCTTCGGCCCGGGCGGCGTGGTCTATGTGCAGCCCTTCCTGCTCAGCTATGACGGCGCGCCGGCGGCGGAGCCGATCGAAAGCGTGGATCTGGGCGGCATCGTCTCCCCCATCGCGGATGCGCCGGTCTATTTCCTGATCCTGCTGCTCTCCCTGCCGCTGAAATATCTGCTGTTTCCGCTGATTCAGAAATAAAAACAGAATCATAATTATAATGCCGTCGGGATTTGGCAGAGTTTCGGCGGCATTTTTTTGCAAAAAAAAATGAACCTTTTCGGGTTCAGTTCCGACTATATGGGTGAAAGCGCTTTCAAAAGAAAATGAAGGAGGTGATTCGGATGACGTTTGAAGAGCTGCTTCGGGAGGTGGAACCCGCCCTGCAGAGGTTCGTCCGCTTTCAGATCGGGAACCGGCAGGATGCGGAGGATCTTTTGCAGGAGACGCGCCTTGCCGCCTTTCAGTCGTTCGGCGCTTTGAGAGAGCAACAGAATTTCAAAGCGTGGATCGTCGGGATCGCGCGGCGCAAATGCGCGGATTATTACCGCAGCCGCAAACCGGAGCTTCCGCTGGACGAACTGCCGGAGGGCGCGCTGACGCAAAGCCTGCACGGCCTTGTTTACCCGTCGCCCGTCCGGGAAACGCTTGACGAGCTCAATGACCGGGACAGAGAGATCCTGCGCCTGTTTTACTTTGAGGATCTGCCGCAGGAGCGGATCGCCGCTCTGCTCGGCGTCCCCGTCGGCACGGTCAAAAGCCGCCTGCACACCGCCAAGCAGCACTTCAGGGACCGTTATCCGTATCCGCCGAAAGGAGAAAAAAAGATGTTTACGAAAATGCCGAAAGTATTACCGGATTATACCATTACTCCGTCAAAGGAACCTCCGTTCCCCGTTACGTGGGAGGAGATCATGGGCTGGTTCATCGTGCCCAGACTCGGCGAACGGCTGGAATGGGCCATGTACGAATTTCCGGAGAAAAAACGCACGGAATATATGATCGAAGAGGTGGTTGCCCGCGCCGAGGTGCACGGGATCGAGGGCGTGGAGATCCTTGTGAAGGAATACGAACCCATGGAGAACAACCGGATCGACGACCGCAATTTCAACGAGCGCCGCTTGGTGGCGCAGCTGACCGACACCCATTGCCGCTATTTGGCGGAAAGCCACGAGAGCGACGGCGTGAAGCGGTATTACACGTTTCTGGACGGAGACGTGTTCCTCGATAACTGGGGCTTCGGGGAGAACAACTGCGGCAATGAAACGCACATCGCGCCCAAGGGCGATCTCACCCGGGACGGCAGCGCCGTGACCGCAAAGGACAAGCCGTTCCTGCTGGACGTGGTGGGGCGGTATGCCGTGCGCATCAACGGGAAAACCTACGATACGATCTGCGTGCTGGACGTTGCCTCCTATGAAGCCGGCGTCGTCTCCGAACAGTTTTTGGACGCGAACGGCCGGACGGTGCTCTGGCGGCGCTTCAACGCCGACGGCTGGGGGTACGGCCGCTACGGGAAGCTCTGGACCGAAATGTTTCCCGAAAATGAAACGCTGACCGTGAACGGCAAAACCTACGTCCATTGGTACGATTGTATTACAGACTATATTCTATAACAGAAAAAAGCAAGCCGTTTGACTTGCTTTTTTTCGTGGCGCGGAGAATGTGACGCATCCCGGCGCTGCTGCCTGCGGCGCGGCTTTTCTGCCCCGCTTCGCAGTCAAGGCTCGATTTTCGCCTGCGCGAAGCCGATGCACTCCCGCCCAAGCAGGGGGTTGGCTGTGTTGCGCGCGTTGAAGTACAGGTGCAGCATGTCGCCGTCGCGCACAAGATGGCTTGCATAGACGAACTGGCTCATCCAGCCGCCGTCGTTGCGCGGCGCAACGAGCGTTTTCTCAAACCGGAAGTGCAGTCCGTCGTCGGACGACAGAAGCAGGATCGCGGACGCGCTTTTTCCGTCCTTTTCAAAAATGCCGTTCTGGACGCCGATGAAGCAGTCGCGCAGGCGGTAGACCTTCAGGCAGCCTGCGCAAAGGTTGAGATACGGGTCGTTTCTGTCGGGCGAGAGGATCGGGGCAGACGCGGCACAAAAGCCCGAAAGCGGCGCTTCGCTTTCGGCGTAATTGACGTAGGTCGGCTCGCAGAAGCCGCAGTCTTTGATGAAGGTCAGTCCGCAGGAATAATACAGGCGGTTGACGGCGCCGTCCCTGAAAAGGAAGGGGTTGGAAAGGGAGACGCCGCGTTCGCTTTCCTCAAAGCTTCTCGTGTGGCGGAGCACCGGCTTCGGCGCCGACCAGGTCGCGAGGTCGCTGCTCTCGATCGCGAAAATCTCGCTGTTCCACTTCGCCGCGCCGATGAGATTCAGCGCGTTGAAAACGAGCGGCCGCGTCTGCTCGTAATACAGCACATACCGGCCGTCGATGCGGTTGATATTCGGGCGCATCGCCCGTGAGAGGAGCTTCTTTCTCCGCGTGAAGGAAACGCCGTCGTCGGAAACGGCCTCCCAGACGCCGTACATCGTGTGAAAAAAGAGATGCCACTTTCCGTCGGGACTTTCCGCGGGAAGCAGCAGCGACGGATCGGCAACGAGAAACGAGCCGCCGAACGGCCGCAGCACGGGCGCGGGACAAACCTCGAACGACGCGTTTTTGACTTGTGAGAGCGACAAAGCCTGCATAAGATCCTCCGAACAGCATCCGAAAACGGAGTCTGATTGCAAAAGGACCTGCCGAAGCAAGTCCTTTTGCTGGTGCCGGTGACCGGGCTCGAACCGGTACGCTGTTGCCAGCGAGGGATTTTAAGTCCCTTGCGTCTGCCAATTCCGCCACACCGGCATGCACCGCAGATTATTATAATGAACAGGGCGGCATTTGTCAACCGCCGCCCCGAAAAAAGCCGGGCAGCGCCCGCAGGAACATTGCGTTCCCGCGGGCAGACTGCACAATCACTGATAGTGATGCGCTTCTTTGAGCATCATATCCTTGACCTTCATCAGGCGCGTGGTGGTGCTGCGCTCGTTTTCGTCGAGCTTCATGGTGATGAATTTGATCGTTTCCTCATATTGGGGAATCATCACGTGCTCGAGCGCGTTGACGCGGCGGCGCGTCTTTTCGATCTCATCCGCCATCAGGCGGCAGGATTTCTCAACCTCGGCCAGCCGGATCATCTTGGGCATGATCTCGGAGAGCGCGCGCACGGCCAGATCCAGATCGCCGGAGGTTTCGCCGAAGCCGTAGGAATAGATATCGTTGGCGTCGGCGGTCTTGAACCGCACGTCAAACACCGGGATCATCACGCTCATGACGTTCTGCTCGCTGACCTCCAGCTGCATCTCCTGCGTGGGCAGCATCAGCGCAACGTCCAGGCTCTTGTCGCTCATCACGCAGCGGGCGACGGACATCGCCTCATTCGCGCGGCGGATGCCGTCCTCCACTTCCACGCGCAGCGCTTTGTTTTCACGCACAAGGTCGAGGAAGCGGCGCATGAGCTCGTCGCGTTTGTCCTTGAGCAGCTTGTGGCCGCGGCGGGCGGTGACGAGCTTGCGCTTGAGATTCGTCAGCTCCATGCGCGTGGGGTTCACGTTTAAAACAGCCATCGGATCACTCCTTGCCGTAATACTGATCGAGCAGCTCGTCGCTGATGCGCTTGAGCTCGCTTCTGGGCAGGATGGACAGCAGCTTCCAGCCGATATCGAGCGTTTCCTCAATGCTGCGGTTGGTTTCGAAGCCCTGCGACACATAGACCTTTTCGAATTCATCGGCAAACTTCGCATAGAGCTTGTCGATATCGGTCAGCGCCGCTTCGCCGAGGATGACCATGAGCTCCTTCGCGTCCTTGCCGCGGGCATAGGCGGAGAAGAGCTGGTTCATCGTGTTGGAATGGTCCTTGCGGGTCTTGCCCTCGCCGATGCCCTTATCCTTCAGACGGGACAGCGACGGCAGCACGTCCACGGGCGGATTGACGCCCTTGCGGTAAAGCTCGCGGCTGAGGATGATCTGGCCCTCCGTGATGTAACCGGTCAGGTCGGGGATCGGGTGGGTCTTGTCGTCCTCGGGCATGGTCAGGATCGGGATCATCGTGATGCTGCCGGTCTTGCCGTTCTGACGGCCGGCACGCTCATAAATCGACGCAAGGTCCGT
>JAFZNN010000170.1 GCA_017550895.1 Clostridia bacterium | reverse complement strand
TGTCCGCGTCGGTCGGCGTAAAAGCGTCGGCGTTGACCGTCAGCGTGTGGCCGAGGATATCTCCCTGCCCGGCAAGGTTGAAATAGGCGTGATTCGTCATATTGATCACGGTCTTTTTGTCGGCGACCGCTTTGTAATCGATGCGCAGCGCGTTGTCCTCGTGCAGCGTGAAGGTGACGCAGAAGCGCACTTCGCCGGGGAAGCCCTTTGCGCCGTCGGGGCTGACGTAGGTCATCTCCACGGCGTTGTCGTCCACGATCAGCGCCTGCCAGACCGCGCTCGACAGCTCGCCGCCGCCGTGCAGGCTCGTGACGCCGCGCTCATTTTTCTCCACGTGGTATTCCACGCCGTCGAGGGAAAAGACGCCGCCCGCGATGCGGTTGGCATAGCGGCCGATCGTGTTGCCCTGATAATCGGAATACTGCTCGTGACCGGCGACGGTATCGAAGCCGACCAGCACGTCTGTAAAGGCTCCGGCCTTGTCGGGCACGCGAATGGCATTGACCGTCGCGCCGTAGGTGATCAGATCGACCTCCATGCCGGCGGTGTTGGAAAGCGTGAAGCAGTCCACGGCCCGGCCGTCCGCGGTCGTGCCGAAGCGCGTCTTGATGATCATGGTAAGTCCCTCCGTTATTTCAGATTATAGATGCTGTATCTGCCGCGCGCCGCCGTGCCCTTGCCGTATTGGATCGCCTGCGCGGGGCAGCGGTTGATGCAGGCGGTGCAGTGCTGGCATTTGCGCGCGGTCCACACGGGCAGGCCGTCCCGCAGACGGATCGCGTGCTGCGGGCAGACGGTTTCGCATTGGCCGCAGGAAACGCAGGCCTGCGTAACGCTGAATTTGCGGGTGCCGCGCGCCAGATCATAGAAGGGATACATCACGGCGGTCATCACGTTTTTCAGCAGATTCTTGCGCGTGCGCTCCGTGCCGTCGAGAATCTCCTGGCCGATGCGCTCGAGGATGCGGTCCGCCTGCGCGAGGAGTTTGCGCGCCTGCGCCGGATCGCAGGGATCATACATCATCACATAGTTGTCCGGCATCACGACCTGCGCGGAAAAATCCAGCTCGATATCGAGCAGCCGCGCGAGCTTTTCGTCCGCGGCAGCCGCCGAAGCGCCGCAGGTGATCACACAGTAGACGTAGCTGCCGAGCGCTTCCTGCACACGCGGCTCGCGCACGAAATCGCGCACGATGGCGGGCAGGCCGCTGAAATAGACGGGAAAGACAAAGCCCGTGCGGTTGAAATCGCCGACGTTCGGCAGCGCGGCCGGATCCAGCTTCGCGATATCATAGGCGCGGTCGCCGGTCAGGTGCGCGAGCTTCATCGCGGCGTAACGGGAATTGCCGGTGCCGGAAAAATAAAAGATCATCGTTTTCCCCTCGTTTCTCCAAAGGCATTGATTCTCCAATATTATACCAGCTTCCTCTTTTTCTGTCAATCGTCTGTGCGCACGCGCGTGCGTGCAAAACCTGACGCGCGCGGCGCGTTTTCATAAAATATTTTTTGCAAATTCATAAATTTTTCAAACAATTCGTAAAAAATCCTGTATAATAGAAAACAGACAGTGCTAAAAATGACAGGAGGCGTATTTTCATGGCGGAAAAAATTCTCGTTGTTGATGATGATACCAATATCTGCGAACTGCTGCGGCTGTATCTTGAAAAAGAGGGCTATGAAGTCAGCATCGCCAACACCGGCACGGACGCGGTGAAAATGTTTCAGCGCGTGGCGCCGGATCTGATGCTGCTGGACATCATGCTCCCCGAGCTGGACGGCTGGCAGGTTTGCCGTGAGATCCGCAAGACCTCGGACAAGCCCATCATCATGCTCACCGCCAAGGGCGAGACCTTCGACAAGGTGCTCGGCTTTGAGCTGGGCGCGGATGATTATGTCGTCAAGCCCTTCGACGCCAAAGAGGTCATGGCGCGCGTGAAGGCCGTGCTGCGGCGCAGCGGCGGCGGAGACCGCAACGACGTCAAGGAAGTGCGCTTTGACAAGCTCGTGATCAACCTGACGAATTACGAGCTGCGCGTGGACGGCAAAAAGATCGACACGCCCCCGAAAGAGCTGGAACTGATTTATCACCTGGCGAGCAATCCGAACCGCGTGTTCACCCGCGACCAGCTGCTGGATGAGGTCTGGGGCTTCGATTATTACGGAGATTCCCGTACCGTGGACGTGCACGTGAAGCGCCTGCGCGAAAAGCTGGAGGGCGTTTCGGATAAATGGGAGCTGAAAACCGTTTGGAGCGTCGGCTATAAATTCGCGACGAAAGACTGATCCCGCTTCCCGACGGCTTCTCATGATTGAATGAGAAGCCGTTTTTTCCGTTTTCATCCGATGCATTGAGGTGATGGTGTTTGCACAGAAAAAACCGCAGACCCAGGTCCGGTCTGTTCCGAAAATATTTTCTGGTCACGATTTCGATCCTTTTGGTCAGCTTCATTTTCATCGGCGGCGCGCTGCTGCTGCTGGTGAGCAAGCTCTGGATGGATGAGAAGCGGGCGCTGCTGATGGAAAACACCCAGTCCGTGGCCGAAAACACGGCGGATGTGCTGGCCTCCAGCTATTTCTTCGACAGCAGCCGCAGCTCCGTGATCGTGATCTGCAACACGCTCCTGCAGATTTCCAACGCCGTGGACGCCGACGTGTTCATGGTCAACCCCGAAGGCGCGGTGGTCTATTGCAAAGAGATCCTGCAGGCGGATATGATGCTCTATACCGACGAATGCATCATCCACAAGCAATATCAGATGCCGGCGGCGTTCATGGAGGTTGCCTGCAAGGAGCCGCATTCGGAAACGGGGACGCTGGACGGCACCTTCAACGCCTATCATTTCATCGTCAGCGCGCCGGTGCAGGTGCGGGGCGAAACGGTGGGCGTGATCGTGACCGTGCAGGAGATTTCCGGCCGGCTCACGCCGTATATCCGCGCGATTTTCCGCATGTTCTTTGTCGCGTCGATCCTGGCGCTGCTGATCGCATTCATTCCGGTTTCCCTGATCAGCGACCAGTTCACGCGCCCGCTGCGGCAGATGTCCGCCGCGTCCAAGCAGTATGCAAACGGCGATTTCTCCGCGCGCATCCGGCTGCGAAAACCGCGGTTCTCGCGCCGCACGGATGAGATCGACGAGCTGGTGGCCGCGTTCAACTCCATGGCGCAGGCGCTCGCGTCGCTGGAAATGAGCCGACGCAGCTTCGTGGCGAATGTTTCGCACGAGCTGAAAACGCCGATGACCACGATCGGCGGCTTCATCGACGGCATTCTGGACGGGACGATCGAGCCGGAGAAGCAGACGCAGTATCTGCAGATCGTCTCCGACGAGGTCAAGCGTCTTTCCCGCCTGGTGACGGGGATGCTGAACATGAGCAAGATCGAGGCCGGCGAGCTGGATATCAAGCCGACGGAGTTTGATCTTTCCGATATGCTGTTCCGCACGCTTCTGAGCTTCGAGCAGCTGATCGACGGCAAATCCATCGAGGTGCGCGGGCTGGACGCCATGGAGCCGCTGCCCGTCAAGGCCGACCGGGATATGATCAATCAGGTCGTTTACAATCTGGTGGACAACGCCGTCAAATTCACGCCCGAGGGCGGCTATATCGAAGTCGACGCCAAAAAGGATGCGGAAAAAGCGATCGTGCGCATCCGCAACAGCGGCAAGGGAATTGCCAGCGAGGAGCTGGACAAAATATTTGAGCGGTTCTACAAAGTGGATAAATCCCGCAGCTACGATGTGAAGGGCGCCGGGCTCGGCCTCTATCTGGTCAAAACCATCATCGAGCTGCACGGCGGGCAGATCTCCGTGCGCAGCGAGGAAGGCGAATATACGGAATTCATCTTCCATCTGCCGCTTTAAACCGCCGGCTTTGGCCGTTATTCATTCTTCATTCAAAAAGGAAACACCGTTTTTTGTTTTTTCTTTCAAAGGTTGTTCAAAAAAACGCAACAACCGTGGACTACAATTACAATCAGAAAAACGATGATGGATTCAGAGCAGCAGCAAGGAGGCTCGGATATGAACGATTCTTTTGATTTTGACCGGGAGCGCAATGCGTTTGAACCGCCGCTTGACGGCACGGCGCCGGCAGAAGCGGCGCAGGCAGCGCCGGAAGCGACCGAAGCACAGGCGCCCGCGCAGGCGATGCAGGAGCTGAACGACACGGACGTTATGCCCGAACCCGATGCCGCGCCGGAACCGCCCGCCGCGCCGGAACCCGCGACGTTTGCGCAGATCGTGGAAGAAACGGCGGCCGAAGACGGGCAGGCGCATTACGCGCCGCCGATCCCGCCGCAGCCGCAGGCAGGCCCGACGGAAGCCCCGCGCGTGGAAGTGCCGCGCATGGAGGTGCCGTATACGGCCACCGAGAATCCGATCTATTCCCAGCAGCCGTATGCGCCGCCGTATCGCAGCGCGGGCAGCACGCCCGGCAGCGGCGCGCAGCAGCCTTATTACGGTTACCGGCAGCCCACGGCGCCCTATTCCGCGCCGGCTGCGCAGCCGGAGAAGCCCAAGCGCAAGGGCGGCAAGATTTTCGCCGCCTGCGTCGCCCTGCTGCTGGTGTTCGCCCTGGGCGTGGGCGTTGCAAGCATTTTCCGCACGCAGCGCAGCGGCACAAACCGCAAAGCCAGCGTAAATCCGGACAACAGCGGCGCGCCGCAGATCACGCTCCATGAAACGCCCGCCAGCGCGACCAAGCAGGAGGGCTCGACCGATACGCCGCTGACGCCGGCGCAGATCGCCGCCAAGGTGGCGGATATCAATGTCGGCGTGCTCGTTTCCAGCAACTCCGCGAGCGGCGAAGGCTCCGGCATCGTGATGGGCGAAGATGCGACGCACACCTACACCTATATCATCACCTGCGCCCATGTGATCGACAACGCCGGTCTGACCGTGCGCGTGCAGACCGTGGACGGCACGACCTATGACGCGGAAATCGTCGGCTTCGACAAGCAGACGGATATCGGCGTGCTGCGCATCAAGGCCAAAGGCATGACCGCCGCGGAATTCGGCGATTCGGATGTGCTGGTGGTCGGCGATCCGGTTTATGCGATCGGCAATCCCGGCGGTACGGAGCTGTTCGGCTCCTTCACGACCGGTTATGTTTCCGCCATCGGCCGCTCCGTGCAGAGCGAGATCGGCTACACGATGGAATGCATCCAGCACAACGCGGCCATCAGCCCCGGCAACTCCGGCGGCGCGCTGGTCAATCAGTACGGCCAGGTGATCGGCATCAATTCGCAGAAGATCACCGCCACGGAATATGAGGGCCTGTCCTTCGCCGTGCCCATCACGCAGGCCAAGGAAGTCATCGACGATCTGATCCAGTATTCCTATGTGCCCAACCGCGCGATGCTCGGCATCACCTATTACCCCGTGACCGCCAGCCAGCAGTATTATATGGTCGCGCAGATCAAGGGCCTGCCCGCAGGCACGCTGATCATCGGCGAGATCAAGAGCGGCAGCGGCCTGGAGGGCACGAACGCCAGAAAGTATGACATGATCATCGCCGTGGACGGCAAGCCCATGGATACCGCGGACGTGCTGCTCGAGCGCATCGACAACGGCAAGGTCGGCGACAAGCTGACTCTGACGCTCTGCCGCGTCAACAGCGATTATTCGCTGGAGGAATTCGACGTGGAGGTGGCGCTCGTGGAGGACCGCACCGGTTCCGAAGAGATCACGACCACGACCCAGCAGTATGTCAACCCCTTCGATTTCTTCAACCAGTACGGATTCTGATCCTGACTGCAACGCAGTTTTCGGACTGTTTTCATTTCATTTCTCCTTAAAAAGAACGCGCTGCAGGCGTTTGCCTGCAGCGCGTTCGGCTTTTCAGTCGGCATCGGTATCACAGATCGGTCAGGGATTACTTTGCTTCAAAAAACGGGTCGTGTGTGCGGTCAAGTAAATAATCGACACTGCAATGATAATAGTCGGCAAGCGTGATCAGCACCTCTGCCGTCAGTGCAATAGTGCCTGTTTCGTACTGAGAGTATGTATTTTGAGAAATATGCAACAATTCTGCTATTTCGCGCTGTCGAATATCGTTGTCCTCCCGAATGTTTCTCAGATTTTTAAAGACCATAACAACGCCCCCTCGGCATTATTATGGGATATCTGAAAAACAGATATTGACTTTTATCTGTAATACAGATATAATTTAAGCAAGAAACGACAGGAGGTTTAACAATGGGGTTTGTTGCTTTGAAATGTCCCGCATGTGGAGCGGATATTTCTCTTGATGATTCCAAAGAGTTTGGATTCTGTTCTTTTTGCGGAACAAAGGTGATGCAGGAGAAAATCATCGTTGAGCACAAAGGCACAGTCAAAATGGATGAGAGTGACAAGTATCAGAATATGATTAAGCTTGCCAACAATGCGTTTCAAGCGAAAAACATGCAGGAAGCATATAAATATTATACGAAAGCGCTTGAATTATCTCAATCCAGCGCACTTCCGGTTTTTAGAAAGGCAATCTGCGCCGCTTATCTTTCAGACGGCGATGAACGAATCGCAGAAATCCTCAGCGGCATCCGGCAGGCGATGTCTATGACAAACGATCCGGCTTTCAAAACGACTTGCTCGGAGGATATCTGCCGATTTGCGTTGTCAAGGGCGCTGCAGAAGCCGGAATTTGTTATGCAGGCGATGTGTGAGGAATATGTGAAAGCAATCAGCGGGACAATCAACCTGCTGGATCAATTGTATTCTTTTATTCAGAAAGACAACGAAAAGAATGTAGTCGCATATGCGGATCAGGTTATTTTTGCGTGTGATCAGGTGAAGGGCAAGCAACTGGAGTATTCGGCCGGATTTGCTTCTGTGGACGGAAAAACGCAGGCGCTGAAAAACACCTATACGATTCCGGATCAGGTGCGTTCACAAGCGCAGGCAATGCGGGCGAAATACGTGAAAGAGCGGAATCAGTTCATTTCCCCTGTGATTGATGAAAAAACAGCGGCTGTGAAAGCGCTCAAAGAAAAAATAAAAAGCACTTCCATGCCGCTTTGGATTCTCCATATCGTGTTTTGTGTACCAATGCTGATACTTGCACTTGTCCTGATCGTGTTTAAGCCTGCACTTGGCTGGGCTCTGTTTGCGATTGAGTTGGTTGCATTTATTGTCGCCAATATGATGGATAAGGAAAAAGCAGTGCAATCAATGTACAACGAGTTGCGCGCCATGAAAAAAGAGTTGGCCGAAATGAAAAAACAAAAGGTTAAATAATAAGGAGAGAAAGAAGTATGGATGTCCTTTTTGAAAAATGGAAAGGCTTTGGCAAAGTAAAACGAGTTGTTACAGCGATTATAATGGTGGTTTTGTTGTTGTTTTTAGGCCTGATAGGGCTTGCGGCGCATAGCAACTCTACAGACTCTGCACCGACAACAGAAACAACGAGTGCGACTGTGATGGAAGAAACCGACACAACAACCGCAAAGAAAACGGCAGAAACAACAACGGAGCAAACGACAAGCGCAACGACAGAAGCTCCGATCGAAACGACAGCTGCGATTTCGCTTGGCAAAATCAATGCACTTGCATCCGCTGAATTATATTTAAATACTTCTGCTTTTTCCTATAAAGGTTTGATTGAACAGTTAGAATTCGAGGGATATACGACGGAGGAAGCCACCTATGCGGCGGATCATTGCGGCGCAGATTGGATGGAACAGGCGGAAAAATCGGCGCAGAATTATCTCAACGTCATGTCATTCTCCAAGAGCAGCTTAATTGAACAGTTGGAATTTGAAGGCTTTACGCATGAGCAGGCAGTTCATGGTGCAGAGTTTGTCGGCTATTAAAGAGACGCCAAGAGCCCCTGAAGTTTTTTGCAGAGGCACATTGATGGACAAAATGTCCCTGTTGAAATGAAAAAAGCTGCGCGCTGTGAAACAGTACGTTTCACAGCGCGCAGTTTTATACACAAAAATCGTTACGCAACCAGATTGGAAACGCCGAAGATGTTGATCAGCTGCATCCAGACGTTGATCGCGCGGTATTCCAGCTCGGTCAGGAAGGAAATGAAACGATATCTGAACATGAACCCGCTGTCGTCGCCCATGACGTCTTCATAGGTGTAAAACGCGGTTTCGTAGGTGGTCGTGTCGCTTTCGTTCAGGTCGATCACGCGGATGCCGCGGTAGTCGGTCACGCCGTAGGAGGCGATCCCGCAGGTCGGCACGTTGATCCAGTCCATCGGGAAATCGGGATCGGCGTTCGGCACGATGTATTTGTTGACGTGGTCGTGACCGGAAACGCAGGCGATCACGCCGCCCTGCGCCTTGAGCGCGTCGTATTCGCCGCCGTTATCCTCCGAGCAGGCCGGGGATTCGCCGAGGATGGAGTTGTCCTTCGCCGTGGCGGGCAGCTGATAATAGGTGCCGTGATAGTTGTAGGTGTGGCCGAAGGGCTTGTAGGAGGTCTTTTCCAGGCTGTTGTAGATCTCCGGCATGATGATGTGCTGGAAGGTCATGGAATTGACGTCGCCGAGTTTTTCCGCGGTGGTTCTGAACCAGTTGAGCTGCTTTTCGCGCACATGGTCGTAGCCGCCGTTGCCGTCCGTCGCATAGGAGCCGGAATCAAAGATCCAGAGGTTGAACTTCACATTGTCGCTGCCGTCGGAGGCGTAGATCGGCACGTTGTAGGTGCCGCAGTTTTCCAGCGCCTCGGTGTAGTGGACGCCGTCCACCCACAGATCCTCGTCGATCGAGAGGTTGCAGGCATATTCGCTCATGACCTTCATCTGGTCTTCCTTGGCGTAATCGTTGCTCTGATCGTCGTGGTTGCCGAAGGTG
>JAFZNN010000169.1 GCA_017550895.1 Clostridia bacterium | reverse complement strand
GGTGTCGCATCTGGCGGGCGTGATGGCCGCCGAGCTGGGCGCCGACGTGACGCTGGCGCGCCGCGCGGGCCTGCTGCACGACATCGGCAAGGCCATCGACCACGAGGTCGAGGGCACGCAAGTGACCATCGGCGCGGAGCTGGCGAAGAAATACCACGAGTCCGACGCGGTGGTGCACTGTATCATGGCGCATCACAACGACGTTGAGCCCACCACGGTCGAGGCCGTGCTGGTTCAGGCCGCCGACGCGATTTCCGCCGCCCGGCCGGGCGCGCGCCGCGAGTCCATCGAGAACTACATCAAGCGCCTGGAGAAGCTGGAGGAGATCGCCGATTCCTTCGAGGGCGTCGAGAAGAGCTTCGCCATCCAGTCGGGCCGCGAGGTGCGCATCATGGTCAAGCCCGAGGACGTGAACGACGCCGGCACGCTCATCCTGGCGAAGGAGATCGTGAAGCGCATCGAGAACGAGATGGAGTATCCGGGCCAGATCAAGGTGAGCGTCATCCGCGAGACGCGCTCCGTGGAGTTCGCCAAGTAAGAAGAATACGACGTGTTCAGCCCCGCCCCCGCGGCGGGGCTTTTTGCGCGCTATTCACGGAAAACCGTGGTAAATTCGCGCCCCATGCCTCCCCTGAAAGGGGAGGTGCCGAGCGCAGCGAGGCGAAGGGGTCGGAATTGCAAGCGTCGCGATTGCAAATCCCCTCGTCCGTCCCCTTCATCCTTCTTCGCCGCAACAAAAAGAAAACGGCGCTGACTCCGCGCCAGCGCCTGTTCAGGTGGGGTTAGTAGGGCTCGAACCTATGACCTTCACGATGTCAACGTGACGCTCTAACCAACTGAGCTATAACCCCGTACCCGATTATTATAGGGGATCGACGCCGGTTTGTCAATCCCCTATTTTTCATTTTTGGCTCATGAATACTGCTCCAAAGCCCCTGGGGTTGTCAGGGGCCAAAGCCCCTGACTTTCAAACCGCAGTGCCGGCTTTGCCGGCGCGAGGACGCGAACCATGTGTTCGCCCGGCGCGGCGTCCAAATTTACAATTTGGCCGTCCGCGGTCTGGCGTTTGGCCAGACTGGCTTGTGCGTATCGAAGATTCGCCCTAGCCACCTCCCATTGCGGATTTTCCGCCCGGAAACCGCCGAAGCGGTTTCAGGAAAATCCGAGGGGGTGTTTGCGAGGGGGAAAGGTTCCCCCTCGCAGACTGGCTCACAGCCGCCAGTCATTCACGTCGCACTGCCCCGCGTCGTTCAGGCCGAAGGCGTACACGCGGCCGTCCGAGGTCAGCACCACGCTGTGGGTGCCGCTGCCTTCGGCCTCAACGGCCGCGCCGTCCACCGGCAGGATGGTGAATTCGCCCGTGCGGTACTCGTAGCTCAGCGCGCGGCCGTCGCTGGTGACGCCCAGAAGCCCCGTCTCCGTGGCGGTCACGGACACCAGCTCCGTCCAGGCCGGGGCGTTTTCATAGGTCGAGACCAGCGCGCCGTCCGGCCTCACGCCGGCCGCCACCGGCCCGCACACCGACAGGTCGTACAGCGTCACGCCCATATCCATCTGCGCGCCCTTGTGGGTGCACAGCATGCTGCCCTCCCCGTACAGGCAGCCCGCCGAATAGGAGCCGCCCGCGATCAGGGTCGCGCCGTGCCAGCCGGACACCGCGTCGCTGCCCTTGCCGCACATCACGACCGTGCCGTCCTGTTTGAGGCCCAGCGTTCCGTAGGCCGTCGCTGCCACTGCGGTGATGTCCGTCCACTCGCCCACGTCGCACTGGCCCTCGCTGTTGTCGCCCGTGGCCGCGACGGTTCCGTCCATGCGCAGGCCCACCGTGTGATACGCGCCCGCGGCGATCTGCACGATGCCGCTCCAGCCGCCCACGTCGCACTGGCCGAAGCTGTTGTC
>JAFZNN010000168.1 GCA_017550895.1 Clostridia bacterium | reverse complement strand
CGTCGCCGAGGGTCTGATCCGGCTTGAGGTTGGAATCGCTGACGACGAAACCGGCTTTGTGATTCTTGACGCGCGCGACCATCGCGGCCTCATCCTCGATCGACTGCGAGCCGTAGATGAAGGAAATGCCGCCCTCCTTGGCCAGCGCGATCGCCATGGTGTCGTTGGAAACGGACTGCATGATCGCGGAGGTCAGCGGGATATTCAGCATCAGCGGGCAGTCCTCCTCGCCCTTTCTGTATTTCAGAAGCGGGGTGCGCAGCGACACGTTGACCGGAATGCAGTCGCGGGAGGTGTAGCCGGGGATCAGCAGATACTCGCTGAAGGTGCGGGACGGTTCCTGACAGTAGATAGCCATTGTAAAGTCTCCTTTTTGCAGTTATTCAGCTTTCGCCGCCGTTAATCAATCTGTTTGCCGTTGCCCATCAGGTCGCACAGCAGCGCGGTGGCATCCTCGAAATGAAACATCATCAAGTGGTTGCCGGTGGTTTCGTTATAAACCGCCTTGAGCGCCGTCATGCCCTCGAGCGCCATGGCTTCATATTTCGGATCGGTCTCGAACACGGCCTTGCCGCTGTAGCGCAGCCATTCATTCTCCGCGCACGCAACGATCTCCGCGTGCGGATTGGCCAGAAGCTGGCGATAAACCGCCTTGAAACTGCCGACGCCGAAGAGCAGCTTGCCGTCGACCTCCATCTGCAGCCCGAGCGGGCGCAGACGCGGCCGGTCGCCGTCGACCGTGGCGAGATAAAACACGCCGGCCTTATTCAAGAACTCATGCACCTGACTCATATGACATCCTCCTCAAAGGAAAGTTAGACCATTTTATAAGTGGTGAAGCGGAAACGCAGGCCTTTGTATTCCTGTTCTTCTTTTTCACGCGCGAGCACCCAATCCGGATGCGCGTCCAGATTCGGGAAATGCTTGTCCGCCGGGCGTTCGGCGTCGACCTTCGTCACATAGGCGGTGTCGCAGTAAGGCAGCAGCTGCTCATAGATCGAGGCGCCGCCGCAGACAAAGACCAGCCGGCTGTCATAGCGCTCGAGCAGCTCAAAGAGCTCCTCCATCGAGTGCACGGCGATCACGCCCTCGGCCGACCAGTCGGGGTCCGCCGCGAGCACGACGTTCACGCGATCCGGCAGCGGCTGCTGACCGGGCAGGGAAAAGAAGGTCGCCTGCCACATCACAACGACGTTGCCGATGGTTTTCTCTTTGAAAAAATGAAGATCCGCGGGAATGTGGAACAGCAGGTCGCCCCCGCTGCCGATGCCCCAGTTTTTATCCACACAAACGATCGCTTTCATGCTGCAAAGCCTGCCTTTTCTCAATTATACCGCAACGGGGATTTTCGTGGTGAACGGATGACACTGATAATTCTCCACCGTAAAGCTGTCCTTGGTGAACGCGTAGAAATCGGTTACGGACGGATCGAGCGTCACGGTCGGCGCCGGCAGCGGCTCGCGCTCGATCAGCTCCTCGATGATCGGCACATGCCGGTCATAGATGTGCGCATCCGCGATCACATGCACGAATTCGCCCGGTTCAAGGCCGCTCACCTGCGCGAACATGCAGGTCAGCGCGGCATACTGGCACACATTCCAGATATTCGCCGCGAGCATATCCTGCGAGCGCTGGTTCAGGATGCTGTTGAGCTTGTTGCCGGTGACGTTGAAGGTCATGCCGTATGCGCAGGGATACAGCGCCATCTCGCTCAGATCCTGATGCACATAGAGATTCGTGAGGATGCGGCGGCTGGCGGGGTTGTGCTTGAGATCCCAGAGCACACGGTCCACCTGATCCATATCGCCCTCGGGATAGTGATGCTTCACGCCGAGCTGGTAGCCGTAGGCCTTGCCGATGCTGCCGTTCTCATCCGCCCAGCTGTCCCAGACGTGGCTGCCGAGATCGTGGATGTTGTTGGATTTCTTCTGCCAGATCCAGAGCAGCTCGTCCACCGCGCTTTTCAGAAACGTCCTGCGCAATGTCAGCATCGGGAATTCCTTCTGCAGGTCATAGCGGTTGACCACGCAGAATTTTTTGATCGTGTGCGCGGGCGAGCCGTCCTCCCAGCGCGGACGCACGGGGCGGTCGGTATCCCACACGCCGTTTTGCAGAATGTCGCGGCAGGTTGCAATGAACACCTGATCGGCATAGCTCATAACACAGCCTCCAATGCTTGAATATAATCGCCGAGCCCCGGCTCAAACGCCACGCCGAAGCGCGGATCGGTGCCGGCCCGGTAAGTCCGCCCGACGGCGGCGCAGGTGAAATCCAGCGCGAGCTGCGCGCTCTGAAAGGCGTCGGCACCGCGCAGCAGCGCGCCGGTCAGCGCGGAGGCGAACAGATCGCCCGTGCCGTAATAAACGCCGGGATATTTTTCCGATTCATAGAATTCGATGCGCCCGTCGGCAGCGTCGAACACCGCGCAGCCCGTGCGCGCAGGGTCGAGCGCGACGCCGGTGAGCACCGACACGCGCGGCCCGAGCGCCGAAAGCCCCCGCAGAAGCGTTACGATCTCCGCGCGGTCATACGGGCCGGGGTGATAAGGCACATCCAGCAGGAAGGCGGCCTCCGTCAGATTCGGCAGCAGCACGTCGGCCTTTCTGCAAAGCGCGCGCATGGTGCCGGCAAAGCCGGACGGGAAGGTTTTATAGAGCTTGCCGCCGTCCGCCATGGCGGGGTCGACGATGGCAAGAAAGCCGTCCCGCCGCATGGAATCGATCATTTCGCAGACCATGGCCACCTGCCGTGCGGAGCCGAGAAAGCCGCTGTAAAGCGCGTCGAATTCCAGCCCGAGGCTCTGCCAGTGGCGGCAGATGGGCAGCAGATCGTCCGTCAGGTCGCGGTAAGTGAAGCCCTCGATTTCCCCGGTATGGGTCGAGAGCACCGCCGTGGGCAGCGCCGCGCATTCCACGCCGGCCGCCGAAATCACCGGCAGCGCGGCGGTCAGCGAGCATTTGCCCACGCCCGAAATATCATGCACTGCGGCCAAGCGCCGAAGTCTGCCCACCGTGATCCTTCCTTCTTCCCCGCATTGGGAGATATTTTATTTATTATACATTGATTTCTTCCGTTTTTCAACTGTTAAAAACGAAAAAAATGAAATTCTTCCGCTCATCCTGCGCAGACGCCCCCCGGCGCAGCCGTTCGGCATGGCAGGGGGGCGAAAAATCCGGGTTGATCGGATCAGCCCATGGCGTCCGTCACATAGATGGTGTACCCCGGCCCGAGCCCGGGATAGGTGTATTCCTTCGTCATGGCCGCGTCGTTGTAGACCGCGAAATCGCCGTCCATCTCCGGCAGCAGCTCCAGATTCTCGGGCACCTCGGTCTTGATCGTTTCCGTGGTCGCCTTGCCGGTTTCATCGTGCAGCTCGACCACGAAGGTCACGGTGCGCAGCGGGCGGTCCCAGCCGTCGAGCAGGCCGTGGGTATCCACCTGCGTATTGTAGCGGAAGGTGCGGCTGGATTCATATTCGGTGCCGCTGTCCCAGACGATGCTGCGCAGCGCCAGCGAGCCATTGTCGATCTCATAATGCACCGGCACGGGCGGATCCGCCTCGTCTTCATAGCCGTAATCCAGCTCCACGTCGAAGCTGTAGACGTCGCCTTTTTCAGTGAGATTGACGATCCTGCCGAATTCGATCATCGACGTGATCTCGTAATCGAAGGCCGGGCCGTCGCCGTCCATCTCCTCGCCGAGATAGAGGTAGCTCTGCAGATGCACGTCGCGCAGATCGTCCTCATCCTTCACGACCGAGAACCAGCGCTCGCCGTAGAAGCCGCTGTAGCCGGATTCACCTTCATATTCATAGGCGTCCACGCTGCAGATTTCGCCGTTCTTTTTGAAATAGGAAGTGACCGAGCCGTCCTCGCCGCCGAAGGAAGACCTGATCTCAACGGAGGAAAAGATCGAAAGCAGATTCGTCAGCAGGTTCGCGTTCGCCACATCCGAGAGCGTGAAATTTGCCGCGCCCGGCGCCGTCTCCTGCGCGGTTTCGACCGGCGGCAGCGTCATGCCGTCCACCACATAGGGGAAGCCGGCGCTCGCGCGCGCGTCGCGGCGGAAATTGAACACATAGGTTTCGGTCGTTTCGTTCTCGCTGTCGGTGAGCACCACGGTCACGGGCGTGACGCCCTGCGCGTCCGCTGTGCCGGCGGTGATCTGCGGACGCAGCGCGTCCATCATCAGATCATAGTCCGCGCGGAAGCCCGGGAAATAATAGCGGGTCTCGCCGTCCTCCTCCGTCACCTCAAGCGAGCCGCCGGAGATCCAGTTGTCCGGCGCGGGGAGCGACGTGCTCTTCGGGCGCAGACAGTGCTGCAGGCCGTTGACCTGCCGCTGCGTCAGGTATTCCTTGCCGCCGTCCGCCTCCTGGCCGGCGCAGTACCAGCCGAGGATGTTCCACACCACGCAGACGCTGTCGAGATAGGCGGGGTCGTCAAAGAACCGCATGCCGAGCGCCAGCGCCGTGGCCGGCGCGAAGGTCGCTTCTTCAAAGGCGGTTTTCGCCTGTGACTGCGCATCGGTCGGATCCGCCGTGCGGTCGGAAAAGCTGCGGGTATCGCCGCAGCCGGTGAACACCGTCAAAAGCAGGACGGCGCAGAGCAGCAGCGCGGACAGCCGGAGATGTTTTTTCATTTTGCAACGCTCCTTTCGGATTCGGTTGATGCGGTTGCGGCAGCGGGTACGGCAGGCGCGTCCTCCAGATGCTTTTTCACAAAGGAGAAGGCGTCGTCAAAGCAGTCCCTGCCCTGCTGCACGATCGTGGCGATCGTCCAGGCGTGATTGCCCAGCAGCCCCGTGCCCTCAAAGGACGCGTGCGGCACGCCGAGGCGTTCGAGCGACGCGATCAGGTCATAGGCCTCAAAGCGCAGCCAGTCCCGCGCGGCGGAGACCACAAACATCGGCGGGAACCCGGCGGTCAGCCGCGGAGAGCTGTCCGCGCCGGCCGGCGTATCCAGGAAGGCCTTCGCTTCGGCCATCGGCAGGCCGAGGAAGGCGCAGACCATCATGCGGATATCCGGGAATTTCGACTGCGGCTTGTCCGGATCGATCAGGTTTTTCAGATCGAAGCAGCCGCAATGGCTCACCAGCGCGCGCACGCGGAAACGGTCGGCGTTTTTGAATTCGATGCCCAGGCGTTCGCGGGCAGCGGCGTCCTGCGCGAGCGCGGCGACCTGCATGATGAAATAGCCGCCGGCGCTCTCACCCGCAAGCACAACGCGCGCGGGATCCAGCCCGTATGTTTCCTCCAGCGAGAGGATGCGGTCAATGGCCGCGAAAATCTCCCGCAGCTGCGCGGGATAGACCTTTTTCGGCGCGTAGGTGTAGGAAATCGACGCGGTGAAGAAACCGCGTTTGGCCCATTCGCCCACATAGGTATCGCGCATCTCCGTGATGCCGGAGATCCAGCCGCCGCCGTGAATATAGATCAGCACGGGCTTTTTTTCCTTCTGCAGGTCGCGGCGGGTGCAGAGATTGAAATACTGCTGTTTTTCGCTGCCGTAAGGGATGCGCTGATACTCGCAGCCCGCCGGGGTCGGCCGGTGCAGCGCCACATACGCCAACGACTCGGTGAAATTATACCAGCCGGTGGCGATTCTGCCGCGGTAATAGAGCTTTTTATCCATGGATTGCCTCCTCTCCGGATGCGGGATCCGGTGCAGTTTCGGTTTTCAGCGCGCGGAGCTCCGGGCGCACAAAGAGCAAACAGAGCACAAAGGTCAGCAGATCGGACACGGCCTGCGTCATCTCCAGCCCCTGCAGGCCGAGCAGACGCGGCAGCACCAGCAGCAGCGGAATGAAAAACAGACCGTTGCGCGCCGAGGACGTCACAGACGCCTTCAGGCCCTTGCCGCAGGCCTGCAGCATCATATTTGTCAGCACGGAAAAGGGCACGAACGGCAGCGCGCAGGCCTGCCAGCGCAGCGCCCCCGCGCCGATGGCAACGACCGCCGGATCCTCGCGGAACCACCGGATGATCCCCTCCGCGCCGAGCATGCAGGCAAGGCCGGCGACGAGCATGAACGCCGTGCCGTATTTCACGCAGAAAAAGAAGCCCTCGCGCACGCGGCCGAAGCGTTTCGCGCCGTAATTATAGGAGCAGACCGGCTGATAGCCCTGGCCGAAGCCGATCAGCGCCGAGAAAACCAGCATCGTTACGCGCGTGACGATGGACACGCCCGCGATCGCGGCGTCCCCCGCAAGCGCGCCGGCAATGCGGTTGAGCACCAGCGTGGCGACGGCCGCCATCCCCTGCCGCACAAGCGAGGGCAGGCCGCCGTTGGCAATGCGCAGCAGACTGCGGGGCGTAAAGCGCACGCGCCGCAGACGCAGCCGCAGGTTCTCCCCGCGCCGGCTGCCGATCAACAGCGCGGCAAAGCTGACGGCCTGTCCGCAGACGGTGGCCAGCGCGGCGCCGCGGATGCCGAGGCCGCACACGAACATCAGCAGCGGATCGAGCGCGATATTCATCACCGCGCCGACCATCAGGCCGATCATGGCGTAGAAGGCGCTGCCCTGAAAGCGCAGCTGGTTGTTGACGACGAACTGCGCGGTCATGAACGGCGCGCCGCACAGAATGATGCGCAGATAGGCCTGCGTATCCGCGCGGGAGGCCTCGGTCGCGCCGATGAGGGTCGTCAGCTGCGGGGCAAAGACGTTCCCGAGCGCAGCGACCGCCGCGCCGAGCAGCAGCGCGAGCGCAAAGCCCGTGGCGGCGACCTCCTCCGCCTGCTGCCGGTCGTTCGCGCCGAGCAGACGGGAGAGCAGCGTGCCGGAGCCCTGCCCGCAAAAGAAGCCGAGCGCCTGAATAACGGCCATGACGGAAAACACCAGGCCGACCGCCGCCGTCGCCTCGGTGGAGATCCGGCCGACAAAATAGGTGTCCGCCGAGTTGTAGATCCCCGTGACGAGCATGCTGATGACCGTGGGCACCGCAAGCGCCGGGATCAGCCGCGGAATGGGCGTCTCGGTCAGATAGGTATGTTTATCCTGCATTCGGTTGCGAACCACGATCAGCGCCTGCCTTTCTGAATTCATTATATATGATTCTCCCGCGATGCGCAAGGGCCGGCGCAGGTTTTTTTACAAAAGCCTCCGCCGATATTGACAGCGGACAAACAGGTATGATAAGATGAAACCAACGGTTTTGCAAGCCGAATCTGACGCCGGAGGGATCGTCATGTACTATGAACGACTGGACGACCGCACGTTTTCCAAGCTCGAAAACACACTGCACATTTATGAAAAACGGCTCTATCAGCCGGTCGGCGCGCTCGCGCACGCGCAGGGGCTGACCACGCAGGCGCATTTCCGCGCCGTGCCCGCGGAGGGATTCGCGCCGATCGAACCCGGCACGTCCTGGGGCGGCGAATGGCAGAATCTCTGGGTCAAGGGCGATTTCACCGTGCCCGCCGAGCTGGACGGGCAGGCGCTGTATCTGCTGAGCGACTGCGGCGGATGCGAGCAGCTCTTCTTTCTCAACGGGGAGCCCAAGGGTCTGTTCAACACGAAAAACAAGGACTATATCGGCGGCAACCATGCCGCGCAGTATCTCGGCGTGGGCAAAGCGGGCGAAACGCTGCAGCTGGCCTTTGAATGCTACGCCGGGCATTTCTGCGTGGACACGGACCCCTATGACAATTACGACTATCCGGACATTCCGGCGGAAACCTACAGCCATGTTTACAACGGCGCGACGATCTGCACGCGCGACGAGGCGCTGTTCACGCTCCTGTTTGATCTGCGCGAGCTGCTGGGCGCCGCCACCACGCTGCCGGAGCAGAACTTTTTGCGCGGGCACGCAAGACGCGCGCTGCGGGAAATCGCCGCCGTGCTGCCCCGCTCCCCGCGGCACGCGACGCCCGCGGCCGTGCGCGAGGGCATCAGCCGGGCGCTGGAGATGACCCGTCCGTTCTTCACGGGCGGCAATAGCCGGATCTTCGGCCGGGTCGGCATCATCGGCCATTCGCACATGGACACCGCCTGGCTCTGGCCGGTGGCGGAGACCGTGCGCAAATGCGCACGCACCTATGCCAACGCGCTGCATCTGATGGAGCGCTATCCGACCTACAATTTCATGCAGTCCTCCGCCCTGCACGGCGAATGGATGAAGCTCTATTATCCGACGATTTTCGCCGAGATGCAAAAGCGCGTGGCCGAGGGGCGTTATGAGCCGAACGGCGGCGTCTATGTGGAATGCGACTGCAACATCACCTCCGGCGAGCTGATGGCGCGGCAGTTCCTCAAGGGGCAGCAGTTCACGCGCGAGAATTTCAACTACACAGCGGACTGCTTCTGGCTGCCGGACACCTTCGGCTACAACGCGAATATCCCGCAGATCATGCTGGGCAGCGAGGTACAATATTTTTACACCACCAAAATCGGCTGGAACGAGCTGAACAAATTCCCCTTCGAGAGCTTCGTCTGGAAGGGCATCGACGGCAGCGAGGTGCTCACGCATTTCTCGCGCACCCACTGCTGGCCGGACGTGGACGACTGCGCCGCGGCTGTGCGCGATCTTTCGCTGAAAGATACGACCGATCTGCGTCTGGTGGCCTACGGTTACGGCGACGGCGGCGGCGGCCCGACCGACGGCATGATCGAAACCGGTCTGCGCGCCTGCGCGATGGAAGGCATGCCGGAGATCGAGCCGATGACGATCAGCGCTTTCATGAAAGAGCTGGAAGCGCAGCGCGAAGGGCTGCCGGTCTATCACGACGAGCTGTATCTGGAGCTGCATCGCGGCACGCTCACGCAGATGCACGACGTGAAACGCATGAACCGCAAGGCGGAATACGCCCTGCGGAAAATGGAATACTTCAACGTCCTTGCCGGGCAGCCGCGCCACGCGAAGAGCGATCCCTGGCTGAAAACGCTGCTGAAAAATCAGTTCCACGACATTCTGCCCGGCACGAGCATCACGCCGGTTTATGACGTCTACCGCAAGGAGATGGGCGCGCTGCTGGCGGATTACGCGGCCGCGGCGGCGGACTACGCGGCGACGCTCACGGACGGGAGCGAAAGCGTCACGCTGTTCAATTCCCTTTCCTTCGCGCGCACCGATCCCGCCGTGCTCACGGCGGACGGCTACGCGGCGGACTACCCCTCCCAGCGCTACACCGATCTGTGCGGGCGCGAACAGCTTGCGGTCGGCGGCCTGCGTCTGCCCGGCTTCGGCAGCGCGACGCTCCGGCTCAGTGAACAGCCCGCGAACGCGCCGTCCCCGTTCCGCTACGACGGCACCACGCTCGTCACGCCCTTCGCGACGCTGGTCTTCGATGAAAACGGCTATATCGCCTCGCTGACCGACCGCGCCACGGGGCGCGAGCTGCGCAAACCCGGCGGCGCACCGCTGAACGTGCTGCTCTTCGGCGAGGATCTGCCGCTGCATTATGACAACTGGGATGTGGAACGCGACGCCGTGCGGCATCTGCAGCCGGTCTGCGGTTTCCGCGGGCGGACGGTCGTCACGGACGGCGCGGTGGAGATCCGCCTGCGCAGCGTCTTTGAGATCGGCGACGGCACCACGCTGCAGCAGGATCTGATCTGCTACGCCGACACGCCGCGCATCGACTTCCACACGCTCGTGGACTGGCAGAGCCCGCACCGTCTGCTGAAAGCGGGCTTCGATCTCGACGTTGCCGCGCCGACCGCGCGCTGCGAGATCCAGTTCGGCGCCGTGCAGCGCCCGACCACCGAAAACACCAGCCTGGAAGTGGCCAAATTCGAGGTGTGCAACCGCAATTACACCGACGTGAGCGAGCCGGGCTTCGGCGCAGCCGTGCTCAACGACTGCAAATACGGCATCACCGTCACCGACTGCAACCTGCGCCTGTCGCTCCATCGCGGCGGCATCCATCCGGACGTGACCGGCGACAGCGGACTGCATGAGATGACCTACGCGCTGCTCGTGCACGACGGCGGCTTCTCCGCCGAAGCGGTCGTGCATCCGGCCTACATGCTCAACATTCCGATCGACGCCGTGCCCGGCAAAGCGGCCCTCGCGCCCTTTGCGTCGGTCTCCGCGCCGAACGTCATCTGCGAGACCGTCAAACCCGCGGAGGACGGCAGCGACGCGTTTGTGCTGCGCCTGTATGAATGCGAAGGCACGCAGACCGCCGCGGAGCTCGCGCTCTCCGTGCCGACCGCCGGCGCGGTGCGCACGAATCTGCTCGAGGACGAAAAAGAAACCCTGCCGCTTGAAAACGGCAGACTGCGCCTGCACTTCCGTCCGTTCGAGATCAAGACGATCAAATTCACGCGTAAATAAACAATAGAATACGAACCGGGCGTGCTGCAAGACAGATTGCGGCACGCCCTTTTTTAATGAGAAATCAGAAAGGAGGAATGAATAAATGTAAAATGCAGCTTGTAGGGAATGCTGCCCTCAGCATTCCGTACAGATCGTTCCAACGGTTTTTGCAGAAAACAGCGGCGATGATCTGGGCTCCCTCTGGGAGGGAGCTGTCGAGCGTCAGCGAGACTGAGGGAGTGAACTCGACGTTGAACAACTCCCTCCGTCACGCTTCGCGTGCCACCTTTCTCGCCTGTCGGCTCGGTCGGTGCTTCTGTGGCTTATGCCACAGAGGTCTCCACTGGAGACCCGCACCCTCAAAGAGGGAGGCCATTACTGCGCCGCCCTGGGTTTGTGCGGGATGGTTCGCGGCGTGCCGCCGCGCGGAACGGCCGGAGGTCGTTCCCTACAGATTGACGCCGTTGGTTTGTACATAATTCGGGCGTGCTGCAAGACAGATTGCGGCACGCCCGGTTTCTTAATTTATGATTCTTAATCTAAATATTCTTCCTCAGCCTTGCGGCAGGCGCAGCACCGTGACAGAATAGGGCGGCACGGTGTAGTTGCACTTTTCGGAGAAGCCGTCGAGCGTGAAGGTCTCCGCGCGGCAGGTTTCCGGCTGCCCGAGGATGTTTTCATCCGTCAGGTTTGCGCCGGACAACTGCTGCACCTGCGCCGTCGTCCCCGCGCCGCCGTCGAAAGCGAGCGCAAAGGTGCGCTTTTCGCCCGTCACATTGACCAGCTTGAGAATAACGTCGCCGTTCGCGCCTCTGCTCGCCACCTGATAGGCTTCGGCCTCGGCGTGATAGCCGGTGTCATAATCCACATAGAGCTCGTCGTCGACATAGCACTGCACGCAGGTGCCGCTGACGACGACCTTCAGCCGGTAGGTTTTGCCGGTTTCCGCCGTGAAGGGGCGCACGGTTTTGAGGATCTGCCCGGTCTTTTCGCCGTTCTCCATGCGCTGCAGGCAGGAAACGGTGTTCTGCCAGCCGCCGAGATTCCAGAAGAAATTGTTGTCCCGGTCCTGCACGGCGAAGGCGATTAGGAAGCCCTCCTCGCCCTCGGTCTTGGTCGCCTCGACCGTGAAGGTGTAATCCTGCATGTCGTCATCCGCGCCGTAATAGGCGATATCGCCGATGTTGCTCCAGTTCATGCCCGTGCCCACATGCACGAGCTTGCCGCCCCGGATCTTGAAATCACCCTCGTTGGGGTTCTCCCAGTTCCACCGGAAGGTCGGCAGGGTGAAGGAATCGCGCGCAATCAAGCGGCCGGTGGCGTTGTCCGTGATCTTCAGATTGTCGAATTCCGCCGCCGTGTACCAGGTGCCCAGGCCGACGCGGCCCTTGAGCTCCGGCTGCGGCACCGCCGCGCCGTCAATCGAGGATCTGAGCAGCTTCGTGCCGGTGTTGGTCGAAAACAGCTTCTGCGCCTGATAATTGACGGAGCCGGCCGCCGCATGGTTGTTGAACCAGATCAGGTTCGGCGCCCAGTGGCGGGCCGTGGTGCTGCTGAAGAGCGGCGCGTAGCAGGCCATGCGCACGATATCGCCGTTGCGCTCGAGGCCCGTCATATAGGCGGCCTCCGCGAGCGCGGCCTCCAGCGTATTGGACTGCGCGGCGTATTCGCCGAGGAAAACGGGGATCGCGCCGCCGTAGGTGGTATCGGTCATCTCATCGACAGTCCGTTTATAATACGCCTCGTCATAATAATCCGCGTTTTTGCGGTACCAGTCGGGCGTATTGTAATAATGCTGATCGATCGCGCCGGCAAAGTCTGTGGCGTTTTCGCTGCCGGTCAGCTGCGTTTTCGCGTATTCGTAGGATTTGATATAATTCCCGCCGTGCGTGGCGTCGGCGGCGCCCGCGGAATAGATCAGCTCGATGCCGTCATACAGCGCGGGATCCTCCGCAGCCGCGGCCTTGAAAGCGTCCAGAAACGCCTGATAGCGCTCGTAATAGACCGGCCCTTCGTTTTCATTGCCCACGGCGATATATTTTATCTCGAACGGCGCCGGATGGCCGAGCGAGCAGCGCACGGCGCCCCAGGTCGTCTCCGCGCCGCCGCGGCAGAATTCCACCAGATCGAGCAGATCCTGCACATATTGCGCGAACAGCGGCGTATCCGTCGGCACGCCCGTACACCCGCGCATCTGGCAGTACAGCCCCGCGTTGAGCACCGGCACGGGGGAAGCGCCGAGATCCTCGCACAACTGGAAGAACTCGAAGAAGCCCAGCCCGTAGCTCATGAAGCTCGGCCAGGGATCGTCGTTCGTCGCAAGGTTCGTCCAGATGTTGATCCCCTGCCTGCGCGCGGCAACGTTGCCGTAGCCGCCGTCAAAGAGCAGCGGTTTGCCGTCGCTGCCCGTCCCGACGGAATCCTTCCAGTGGTAGGCGGTCTCCTCGTCGTAGCCCTCGATCACACAGCCGCCGGGGAAGCGCAAAAACTTCGGCTGCAGCCCCTCGAGCAGCTCGCCCAGATCCTTGCGCACGCCGTTGGGCCGGTTTTTATAGGTTTCGGGGAACAGGCTGATCATATCGAGCGCCGCGCCGCCCTGCCCGAGCAGCACCTGCAGCGTCACGTTTTCCGCCGCGGTCACCGCCGGCGTCAGCGTCAGGTCATAGCGCTGCCAGTTGCCGCCGAGCGCGGGGATCACGCCCTCGGCCGCAACGGCGTCGCCCGCCGTCAGCCGCACGGTCAGCCCGCCGGCATACCCGTCGAGCGCCCGGGCATAGAGCGAGAACTGATAATCCTTGCCCGCCTCGATCGCCATGCCCTCAAGGAAGCCGACGTTCGCGATGCCCGCCGGCGCCTCGCCCGCATTGGTCAGCACCAGATAATTCGTGTTGTTTTCATTCAGGCCGCCCGCCGCGTCGCCGACGGTCACATCCGCCCGCGCGTCGCCGACCGTCCGCCAGCCGTAGAGCTGATCGCCGGCGGCAAGGGTCGTGAATTCAAACGAGCGGTTGGCGACCATTTCGGCGTAAAGGCCGCCGTCGCCCGCAAAATTGATATCCTCAAAAAAGACGCCGAACAGCAGATCGCTGATGTCATGGATCTCCTCCTCGACGTTGACGGTCAGCCGGTAATCGGCCGCCGCTTCGTCATAGGCGGTCACCGTGTTTGCCGCCGGGCGCTCCTTCTCGACAGGCGGCGTGCCGCCCGGATTCGCAATCAGCAGCGCCAGCAGCGCCGCGAGCGTGCCGCGCAGCCACAGAACAACTGCGTGTTTCATCAGATCCCCTCTTTCTTCCCGGTATATTATCACTTTATCATAAAACCGCACGCGCTGTCAAGCCGCAGAACGGCAGAGTTTCATAATCCAGTATTGGTTTTGCGGGGCATAAATCGCCCATAAATGCGTCAAAGCCGCACTGACATACATCAAGTATGCCATGTGCGGCTTTTCCTTTTTCTGAACAATTTCTGCTCCCGCAAAACTGT
>JAFZNN010000010.1 GCA_017550895.1 Clostridia bacterium | reverse complement strand
TTGGGGAATTCCTTTTCGGGCAGACCCTTATGGATCTTGTTGAACACGTCAAACATGATCTCGCCGGCCGGGTTGATCACGGCGCTCAGATACTTCTCCTGGTCGAAGCCGACCCAGACGGAGGCCACATAATACGGCGTGCCGCAGCAGAACCAGCGGTCGCGCTGGCTGCTCGTGGTACCGGTCTTTGCCATGATCTGGAAGCGGCGGACGTTCGGCGCGTCGCCGTAATACTTCGTGCTGACCGTCTGCAGCAGCTCGCAGATGATATCGGAGGTCTCCGCGGAGATCGCGCGTTCATTCTTCGGCTGCTCGTTGCTCAGGATCACCTGCGTGCCCTGGCTGTTCGTCACTTTATAATAGGAATACGGATAGTAATACAGTCCGCCGTTGCCGAAGGTCGCGTAGGCGGCTGCCATTTCCACGGTGTTGGTGCCGTGCGTGAGCGAGCCGATGGCAAGCGGTGAAAGCGCGCGGTCCTTGGTCTCATCCAGATGGGAGAGATGGAATTTATTCTGCAGATAATCAAACGACGTATCGACGCCGAGCGTATCCTTGATGATGCGCGCCGGGACGGTATTGAGCGATTCCTGGATGGCGTATTCGATCAGCACATTGCTGCCGGAGCCGAGCGTTTTGTCCACGTTGTGCGGCCAGAGCTCGCCGTTATAAGCGATGGCGTAATCCTTGACCTTGCTCGAATAATTGATCAGGCCCTGATCGATCGCCGGCGCGTAGGTCGCGATCGGCTTGATCGTGGAACCGGGCTGACGGTAGGAATTGGCGGCGCGGTTCAGGCCGCGGTTCTGCTTCTTTTCGCCGATCTGACCGACGATCGCCAGCACGCGCCCCTGATAATCCATGATCGTCATGGAGGACTGCACGGGATCGCCGTGCGAATCCACGCCGAGATCGGGGAAGTTCTTGCGGTTCTCATAATAGTCTTCCAGCGTTTCCTGCATCTCCAGATCCACAGCGGCGTAAATCTGCAGGCCGCCGTAATAGATGCGGTCGGTCGCCTGCTGCTTGGTGTAGCCGTATTCCTTCATCAGGTCGTCGCGCACGGACTGAATGACGTAATCCACATAGAAGCTGTTGATCTTCTGCTCCTCCTCGAGCTTGGAAACCTCCTCCTCCGAGGGCACGTATTTGTCGCTGTTGGTGAAGATCAGCTCGTAGTTGACGGCTTCGTCATATTCTTCCTTCGTCAGCGTGCCGTTGCCTTCGTTATACATCTGCTTGAGGCAATAGAGCTGGCGGTTGCGGTTGTTTTCCGGATGCAGCAAGGGATTGTTTGCGGTCGGCGTTTTCGTGATGGAAACGATGACGGCGCACTCTGCGGCGTTCAGATCGCCGACGTCCTTGCCGAAATACTTCTCGCTCGCGGTCTTGACGCCGTAGCATCCGCTGCCGAAGTAAGCGGTGTTCAGATAAGCTTCGAGAATCGTATTCTTATCATAATAACGCTCAAGATTCAGCGCGGTGAGGATCTCATTGAATTTACGAACGACGGTGACGTCCTTCTTGTTGGTCAGGTTTTTGATCAGCTGCTGCGTGATGGTGGAGCCGCCCTGACCGAGCTGTTCGGGCTTGAGAATGATGCCGCCCAGACGCTGCCAGTCAACGCCGTGATGCTGACGGAATCGCGTATCCTCCAGCGCAATGACGGCGTCGCCCATATAAGGCGACATATCGTCCAGATCGACCCAGACGCGGTCCTCCTCGCCGTGCAGACGGGCAAGCTCGATGACCTCGCCGTCGGCCTGTGTGCCGAAAATGAAAGAGGTCTGGTTCTGATTGGCTTTGTATTCATCCAGGTTGATGATCAGGTCGCCGTTGATCCTGCTGTTGACTTCATAGAAGAAATAGCCGGCAACAATGATCGCGGTGAAAAACACCACGAGGAAAATGCCGAGAAAGATCATCCCCGGAATACTCATGCGGTTTCTTTTTTTCTTCTTTGCTTTTGCCACTCAGACGGCACCCCCTTTCTTTTTCTGTTCCGACGCTTTGAAAGGAACAAACTCCCGGTTCAATTCCACCATCGTCTCCCCTTTTGTTGCGGTCATTTCATTTTTTTGCCGTAGCGGATCTGGTTGATCACAAAGCCGACAAGCAGCAGGATCAGCCAGACCGGCAGAAACACGAGCAGGAGCAGCACTGCGCAGATCAGGATCGGCAGGCCTTTTTTGCTCTTGCGCACGGCGTGCTGCGGTTCGGGCGCGGGCAGCGCTTTCGCCTGCTCCCCTTCCCTGCTATATTCATAGATTTCAAGATCGGCCGTATAGGCGTCGATCTTTGCGTTATAAAGCAGCGGCTCGACCAGCGAAGAAGCGTCCGGCACGACCTTGAGGATCTTGTTCAGATCAATGTGCAGAACGCGCAGCAGGCTGTCCAGAATGCTCATAAAGCCCATTGTGATTTTATAGGTTGCGCTCTCCGGCGGGTAATTGCCCTCCCCCGCGTAAAGGTTGAGCACGAGCTCCGTGATCAGATCCACAACCTTGCGGTCTTTGATTTCTGCCCAGTCGGCCTTTTTGAGCCCGGTTTCCTTTTTCGTCCAGGCGCCGACCGTGCCGACCTTCAGCGCGTTCAGGAATTTGAAAACGGGCTTGAGCAGCCAGCCGAAGCGGTAAATGACCTTCGGCTTGATGCTGATGGCGGTCGCCATATCGGCAAAGCGGTCGATATCCTTGCCGGCGACGTCGATCATCTCGCGGATGACGCCGATCATCTGATAGGACAGCCGGTCGCGCAGAGTCTGGTTTTTCTTCTTGTAGCTTTCCGGCTCCTGCACAAACTCCGTTTCGACATGCACAACGCCGTCCTCCGGCCGGAATGTCACGGTGCGGTATACGCCGGGATAGCCGATGGGCGACGCGGCGCAGATATCATAGAGCACATTACCCTGCGGGCTCTGATAAGCGGAAATATTGTGAATATGCGTGTGGCCGGTAAAAATGAACTGCACGCCGAGATCCGCCAGCTGCTGAATGCGCTGATCATAATCGCCGAGCATATCGCCCTTGCCGATCAGTTCATAGACCGGAGAAGGCGCGATCAGCGGATGATGCGTCATGGCGATGATGAACTGCCCGTCCGCGCGCGCCTGCACGGCCTGCGCGGCGATCCAGGCAAAGCAGTCATCCGAAAAGCCGCTCTTGCCGTTGCGGTTCGTGTCGTCATTGAGGGCGAACAAACGATAGCCGTCCGCGAGCTGCACGATGTAGGACATGCTTTCGCGGTGCACGGCGATCGCCTGATCCGGGCCGAATTCCCGATAGAGATCAAACAGCTCCTCGCGCTTTGCGGCAGGCGTTTTGATTTTTTCGTCGCCGCGATAGGCCGTCGCAAGACCGTCGCCTTTATAATCGTGCGTCGCGGTGATCACATACACCTGCTTGCCGCGCGCTTTCACGCTGCGCAGCAGCTCGATCACCTCGCGGTGCGCGTTCATTTCGCCGTTGTTGGTGGTGTCGCCGCTGATGAGCAGGATGTCGCTGCGCGGATCCGCAACGATCTGATCGCACATGGCGCGCAGCACTTCCGCCGCGCCGGAAAGCAGCTTCTGGCTCTTGTAATCGGCGGTTTCATAGGCGCTGCCGCTGCTGCCGTTTTCTTCGGAATAATAGTGGATATCAGTGGCAACCGTCATTGTCAGCGGTTTCATTTCACTTCATTCCTTTCTGCGATCTGGATCAGATTGCGGTAGCTGATCGCCATCGACTCGCGCGGATCAATCTCGCAGGTGTCCTGCTCAATGACGATGTCCTTTACGCCCGCGTCGCGGCAGGCAAGGTAACACGCGTCAAGATCCAGATTGCCTGTCCCGATCTCGGCAAAGGTCGGCTGACTGTTGAAAATTTTATAATCTTTGAAATGGCAGACCTTCATGCGTCCGGTGAGCTTGCGGATATAATCCGCGGGATTCACGCCGCCGTACTGGAACCAGTAAGTATCGCCGATGAATGAGAAGTATTCCGGATGCGTCGATTCAATCAGATAATCAAAGATGCGCGCGCCGTTTTTGAGGCGGGCAAATTCAAAGGCATGGTTATGATAGGCAAACTGCAGGCCGTTTTCGTGCATCCGGCGGCCGATGTCCGACGCGATCCGGATGAATTCCCTGACGCCCTCGAGCGAGCCGCGGTATTTGTCCGGCATGGCGCCGATGCCGAGCGTGTCGCAGTGAAACAGCCGGTGCTCGGCCATCACCGCGTCAAGATCCGACTGCATGCGGTCAAAGGAAGTGTGCGTGACGCAGACCTCCATGCCGTATGCCTGCGTCAGAGCGGCGATCTCCTGCGCGGGAATCGGACCGATGCCGGAAATCTGGATCAGATGAATATCGATGCCGGCAAGATAGCGCAGCGTCGCTTCAAAATCATCGCGCGTTTGAATGAATTCGCGCAGCGTATAGAGCTGGGCGCCGAGTTTGATGGCTGACATCGGCAAACACATCCTTTCCGGATCATTGTTTCCATATATTATATAATATTTTAAATTATTATGCAAGAGATTCTTTCAGAATATGCGAAAAAATGCGGGAAAAATTGAGAGATCCGCCTGCTTTTATTCAGATTTTGAAAGAACCGCGTCCATCAGCGGGGCGAGCGGCAGAAACTGCGGACGCTCCGTGCCCGACCGATTGGGGCTGTGGAAGGTCAGCGTCGGCACGCCGTCGGCTTCAAAGATCATGCCGTGCCCGCCGTCATCCGTGATCAGCGGCGGCAGATGCGCAAGCCGTCCGTCCAGCCGCCCGTCAAGGAATTCCGCCAGGCATTGCGCGTATTGATTTGAAAGTATCGTGGACCACAGCATGAAAAGCCGGCCGCGAAAGCGGAACAGGAACGGCCCGTCCGTCACATAATGCTCCCCCGCCGGCAGACGCGGAACAAAAAACGGATCGTCGCCGTGGAACAGCAGCATGGGGTCCCCCTCGGCAGCTGTCAGATCCGGCTTCAGGCGCAGATAACAGATCGTGCCGTTAATGATCTGCGTATGTTCATGGCAAAAAACAAGATACGGAACGCCGTCCTGCACAAACAGCGTGCCGTCCAGGCACTCCCAGTCCGTCGGCGTCAGCGCGCCCTTGCTGTGCGGGACGAAGGGGCCTTCCGGCGTTTCAGCGCGCAGGCAGTAGGTGCCGCGCAGGCCGTTCGGCTGCGTAAAGGTGGCGAACAGGTAGAATGCGCCCTGATAACGGTGCACCTCCGGCGCCCAGCTGACGCCGGCGTTCATTGCGTAATCCTCGCAGGTGAAGCACGGGATCGGCGCGCTCCATTCCTCGAGGTCCGTTGAGGTGTAAACGTCGAAGCCGTTGACCTTGACGCCGAAATTCGCGCCGCGTGTGCCGTAAAGATAATAGACCCCGTTTTCCTTGAGAATAAAGGGATCGCGGATATTGATCTCACTCTTTTTCATGGCTTTCCACTCCCCTTCTTTTGCATTGCATGTTATGGATGGCGAACAGGATCGCCGCGACCAGGATGAACAGGCCGATGCCGACAATCAGCAGCGGCAGCATGATGAGATATCCCGTGACCGGCGATACGCTTTTCCCGGGAAACACCGTATCGACCAGAAAGCCCGGATTATAGAACGGATAGGTATAAAACGTGGGCTTGAGAAATGCGCCGCGCGCGATGCATAGCAGCGAATAGATCAGCGGATAGACGCCGACAGCCGGCAGCAGCTTTGCGCGCAGGGGCGGCTCCGTCCCCTGCAGCAGCCAGAAGATCAGCATGATCGGCGGCATGATCATATGATGCAGGATCTGAAAACTGTTGAGCATGCAGTGATAGGCCGTGTCCCAGACCAGCGGCGGCGTGAGGCCCATCGGGAATCCGCTGCAATAGACCGCGCCGGTGATCAGGATGTAGGTCGTGACGAACAGACCGAAGCCCGGCTTGCGGATCCACTGCACGCGTCGCACGCCGAAGATCGCAAGCGCGGCGAAAAAGCAATACAGCATCACCATCAGATTGGATTGAATGGTAAAATAGGAAAAATAGTTGAAGCGGCCGTAATCGACGGGATAATACTGCGCGTCGTATTCAAAGCGATAGAATATCACGCGGCAAACGACGGAGATCAAAATGAGCGCCGCGAAAAACAGCAGGACCGCGCCGACTGCTTTCTTCTCCCAGACGGAACGGGATTGATGCATGCCTTCCACCTCCTATACTCCGATTATACCAATTCTTAATAAAAATGTAAAGAAAAACCCGCGCACATTTTTTGCATCTCCGGCATACGATGAAGTGATCGATCTGATTTGGAGGGATGCGGATGTTTTCTGCGCTGGCGGCGCTGCTGTCAAAAGGGTTTTTGTTTTTTGCGCTGCATATCGGCAGCGGCGGTTCGTTTCCGCCGGCATTGTCCGCCGCAGAGGAAGCGGCGCTGCTCGAGCGCAGCGCGCTGGGCGATGAAGCAGCGCGCAACGCTCTGATCGAGCACAACCTGCGTCTGGTTGCGCATATCGTCAAAAAATATTATTCCGCAGTCGGCGATCAGGAGGATCTGATCTCCATCGGCACGATCGGGCTGATCAAGGCGGTGAATACCTTTGACAGATCAAAGAAAACGCGGCTTGCGACCTATGCGTCGCGCTGCGTGGAAAACGAAATCCTGATGCATCTGCGCAGCCGCAAACGCCTGAGCAGCGAGATTTCCATCAACGAGCCGATCGAAACGGATCACGAAGGGAATCCGCTCACGCTCATGGATATCATCAGCGTGGAGGATACGATTGCCGACGACCTCGACCGCAAGATCAAAATCGGTCAGATGCGGGAATACTTAAAAACCGCCCTGGATCCGCGTGAAAAAACCGTGCTCGTTCTGCGCTACGGACTGGACGGCAGCGCGCCGTGCACACAGAATGAAATCGCAAGGCAGCTGCGGATCTCACGCTCTTACGTCAGCCGCATTGAAAAACGCGCGCTGGAAAAGCTGCGCAGCAGATTTGATGAAAAAGGAAAACGGGCATAGAAAAATGCCGTATCGGCTTCTCGCAAAGGAAACCGATACGGCATTGTCTTTGAACAGATCAATTATTTGTTGACGAACAGAACGATCAGCGTGGAGACGAGGGAAAGAGCGAAAAACACACCGGCAAGCACCTTGGTGATCTTGACCAGCTTGCTCTCAATGGTTTTGCCCTTGTTCTTGCCGAGGAAGGTCTCGGCGCCGCCGGCGATCGCGCCGGACAGACCGGCAGTGCGGCTCTCCTGCATCAGAACGACAACAATCAGTAAAAGAGAAGTGAGAATCAGGACAACGCCCAATACGATTTCATACCATGCCATGGGTGAAAACCTCCAAAAATGTTTTGTACCGATAGATAATAACACAAAAGAATCCGAATTGCAAGCGTTTTTTTCATTTTCTTTGTTAAAATCAGCGCTTTCCGCTTGCAAAGCGTCAGAAGGTCATCTGTTCTCCGGCGTCGTCCGCGCTCAGAAGCGCGCCGGCAGCGGGCAGATTTTTCGCGCGGTAGCGGTGTGGTTTGGCGAATTCCCCTTCCCGATACGCGCGCACCTGCATCACGCGCTGCCCCTTCTTGAGCGTCATGATGCTCACGCCCATGGAATCCTTTGTGGTTTTCGGCAGGATCAGCGCCGTGTTGAGCAGCAGATGGCGGCCGGCGGAGGAAATGACGACCAGCTCCTGATCCGCCGGAATCTGCAGGATCGCGACCGGCTCCGCTTTGTCGGAATACGCGCGGATCAGCTTCTTGCGCTTGGTCACGGTTTTATAAGCGCCCAGATCGATTTTCGCGAGCTTGCCGTTTTCAAAGAAGAAGAGCATGTAGCCGGCGTAATCCTTCGTCAGCGCCATATAGAGCGGATATTCGCCCTCCTCCATTTCGAGCTTGGCGGCGATAAAATCTCCCAGCGCGCTCGCGCGGGTATCCTCAAACGCGGCGGCGGAGGTCTTGTAAACCTGGCAGCGGTTCGTAAAGAACAGCAGCTCCACGGCGTTTGTGGTTTCCACGGTCTGCGTGATCTCATCGCCGTCCTTGAGCTTATTGCTCGTGCTCATGCGCAGGGACTGCGGCGTGATTTTCTTGAAATACCCTTCCCTGGTGAAGAACAGCGTGACGGGATAATCCGGTACGTCCTCCTCCGGCGGCGCATCGTCGATTTCCTCGACGGAAACGATCTCTGACCGGCGCGGTTTGCCGTATTTCTTGACCACGTCCTTGAGCTCATAGGCGATGATCGCTTTGATCCTGCGGTTATGCGCGAGGATATCCTCGAGATCCTTGATGGCCGCCTCGAGCTTTTCGATATCCTGCAGCCGCTTGAGAATATATTCTTTATTCAGATGGCGCAGCTTGATCTCCGCAACGTATTCCGCCTGAATCTTGTCGATGCCGAAGCCGATCATCAGGTTCGGCACGACCTCGGCCTCTTCCTCCGTGTTGCGGATGATGCGGATCGCCTTGTCGATATCGAGCAGGATCTTTTCCAGACCGCGCAGCAGGTGCAGACGGTCTTTCGCGCGTTTGAGATCGAACGCCGTGCGGCGGCGCACGCATTCGCTGCGGAATTCGATCCACTCCTGCAGGATCTCCCGCACGCCCAGCACGCGCGGCACGCCGTTGATGAGAATATTGAAATTGCACGAGAAGGTGTCGCGCAGCGGCGTGGAATCATAGAGCTTTTTCATCAGCTTATCCGGATCGGTGCCTTTTTTCAGGTCGATCGTGATTTTCAGGCCCTTCAGATCCGTTTCATCGCGGATATCGTTGATTTCACGGATGGATCCGGTTTTCGTCTTCTCGATGATTTTGTCAATGATCGCTTCGCTGGTCGTGGTCGGCGGAATCTCCGTGATATCGATGCAGTGATTGCTCTTGTCGTAATGATATTTTGCCTGCACGCGGAAGCCGCCGCGGCCGGTGCGATAGATCTCGTCAAACGCCGCGCGGTCAAACAGGATCTGGCCGCCGCCGGCAAAATCCGGCGCGAGCAGCGTATCGGAGAGCTCGGCCTTCGGGTCGCGCAGCAGCGCGATAGTCGTGTTGCAGACCTCCTCCAGATTGAACGAGCAGATGGAGCTTGCCATGCCAACGGCGATGCCGGTGTTGACGTTGACCAGCACGCTCGGGAAAGTTGCCGGCAGCAGACGCGGCTCTTTCATGGTGTTGTCGAAATTATCCACCATGTCGACCGTGTCCTTGTCGATGTCATTGAAGAATTCCGCGCAGATTTTTTCGAGCTTTGCCTCGGTGTAGCGCGAGGCCGCCCACATCATATCGCGCGAAAAATATTTGCCGAAATTGCCCTTGGAATCCACATAAGGGTGCAGCAGCGCCTCATAGCCTCTGGACAGGCGCACCATCGTGTCATAGATTGCGGCGTCGCCGTGCGGATTGAGCTGCATGACCTGGCCGACGATCTTTGCGGATTTTGCGCGCGGACCGGTCAGCAGACCCATTTTATACATCATATAAAGGATCTTCCGGTGCGAGGGCTTAAAGCCGTCGATCTCCGGGATCGCGCGCGACATGATGGAGCTCATGGCATAGGGCATGTAGTTGAGCTCGAGCGTGTCGACGATGCTTTGCTCCACGACGTCGCCTGCGCCGAAAATATGCGTTTTGTCATCCAGCCTGGGCAGATCGGCGGCCGGATCTTTTTTCGATTTTCTTGCCATTCCCCTGCCCTCCTTCAGGATACGTCGGTCATGTCGATATAAAGATGGCCGTTCTCAGCGATATATTCCTTGCGCCCGGTCAGGTTGTCGCCGAGCAGCAGGTCGAATTTCTCCGCCGTTTCCTGCGCCATGGCGGGATCAACGCGGATCAGACGGCGCGTCGCCGGATTCATTGTGGTCAGCGACATCATATCCGGATCGTTCTCACCCAGGCCCTTGGAGCGCTGGATCGTATACTTTTTGTTGCCGATGGCGGCAAGCGCGTCCGTTTTTTCTTTTTCCGTGTAGGCAAACCAGGTTTCGTCGCCGCAGGTGATCTCGTAAAGCGGAGATTCCGCGATATAGACCTTGCCTTCGGTGATCAGCGTGGGCATCAGGCGATAGATCATGGCGAGAATCTCCGTGCGGATATGGAAGCCGTCGACGTCCGCGTCCGTGCAGATGATGATCTTGCTCCACCGCAGGAGGTCAAGGTTGAAAGAAACGAGATCCTTGCCGGCTTTTTTGCGCGCGGGAATCTCCACGCCGCAGCCGATCACTTTGATTAGATCGGTGATAATATCGCTCTTGAAAATGCGGTCGTATTCCGATTTCAGACAGTTCAGGATTTTGCCGCGCACGGGAATGATCGCCTGGAATTCGGAATTGCGCGACTGCTTGCAGGCGCCGAGCGCGGAATCGCCCTCCACGATGAACAGCTCGCGCACCGCCGGGTCCTTGCTGCGGCAGTCCACGAATTTCTGGATGCGGTTGGTCAGATTGCCGACGTTCTGGATCAGGGATTCCTTGATGCCAAGCCGCGTCTTTTCCGCTTTGACGCGCGAGCGCATATTGATCAGCACCTGCGCCGCGATCTTATCTGCTTCCAGCGGATTTTCAATGAAATAGACCTCGAGCTGATGTTTGAGAAACGCTGTCATCGCGTCCTGAATGCCCTTGTTGTTGATGGATTTCTTCGTCTGGTTCTCGTAGGAGGTGACGGTCGAAAAGCTGGAAATGACCAGCACAAGGCAATCCTCGATATCCTGGAAGGTGATCTTGCTGTCGCTCTTCTGATATTTGCCGCTCTGCTTGAGATAGGCGTCGATCTGGGAAACGAACGCCTGCCGCGTCGCCTTGTCGGGCGAGCCGCCGTTGGCAAGGAAGCTGGAATTGTGATAATACTCCTTGAGCTGAATCTTGTTGGAGAAGGTCAGCGCGACGTGCGTTTTGAGCTTATAAAGCCCGAGATCCTCGCGGTCGCGGCATTCCGTTTCGTTGTGCCAGACCTGCAGACCCGTGAGCGCGTCGCTGCCGACAGCCTCCGCCACGTAGTCGGCGATGCCGTTCTGATAGAAATATTCATAGGTGTCGAAACCTTTGCCGACCTGGTTTTTCAGAATGAAATGCACGCCTGCGTTGACGACCGACTGATGCATCATCATATCCTGGAAGAATTCCAGCGAAACATCCGTTTCCGTAAACACATCAAGATCGGCGCGCCACTTGATGCGCGAGCCGGTGTCGCGTTTATTGTACGGTTCTTTCAGCATCTCGCCGACCGG
>JAFZNN010000167.1 GCA_017550895.1 Clostridia bacterium | reverse complement strand
TGAGCGCGCAGCTTGGCTGACGCCATGCAAGCGCGAAAACGGCAAAGGCCGCGAAAATGGCGCGTTTTGCGCGTGTTCCAGTTATGCTGATCTGGCTAGGGGCGATTTATGCCCCGCAAAACCAATACTGGATTATGAAACGCTGCCGTCAGGGTGGCTGCTGTTTTTTCATGGAATGGACTCGAAGGAGAGGCGGTACAGGGAAACGCTCCGGGGCGCCCCCTTTTCATGCTCTCCCATTTGATATTTTTTTGTTTTCAGTCCGAATTTATTTCAAATCCTCAGTTGCGAACTTTCTGATTATTTGTTATAATGAAACCAACGTTCCGGATACAGAAAGGAAGAGGTCTATGAAAACCGACGATCGTTTATTGCTTCATGCGGGTGCGTGCAGGCGGGTGCTTCTGAAGGTCTGCGCCGTACTCCTTACAGCGCTGCTTGCCGTAAATCTGACGCTGCCGATCCTCAAAGCGCTTGCGCAGGACGACGACGCAGTGAAATTCGCGGTGGCCACGGATATCCACGTGGAGAGCGACAAGGAAACGCTGGACGTCAATTACCCGGAAAACGAGCTGTATTTCTTTGCTTCCGGCACGGGCAATCTTTATGATCAGGCCGCGGCAATGACCGTGGATTGTCTGCATCAAGCCGTAGCGGACGGGGCGGAATTCGTTCTGATCCCCGGCGATCTGACGCGCCACGGCAACGCCTCGGAGCATCAGTTCGTTTCGGCGCTGCTGGCCGATTTTGAAGCGGAAACGGGCATTCAGGTTTACGTCGTGCCCGGCAATCACGATTATTATGACTCCGTGCCGGCAGAATTCAAGGGGTATTACGCCGCGCTCGGCTATGACACGGCCCTGGCCGCGGATGAGGCAACGGCCTCCTATACGGCAGATCTGAACGACCGCTATCGCCTGATCGCCGTTGATTCCAACGATCCGGGCGAGGATGGCGACGGCTTCACGCCCGCCCTGCTGACCTGGATCGAGACGCAGACCGCGCAGGCGCGCGCGGACGGCAAGGAAATCCTTTATATGATGCATCATCCGCTGCTTGAGCATTTGTATCTCGGACGCAAGCTGATGAAGGATTTCGTCGTGCAGGACGGCGAATCCATTGCCGAGCAATTCTGCGCCTGGGGCGTCAAGTATATCTTTACCGGCCATGAGCACGGCAACGATATCGCCGCCTATACCGCCGAAAACGGCGCGGTGCTTTATGATATCCTGACCACCGCCCTCTCCTCCTATCCGCTGGAATACCGGATGATCACGCTTTCGCAGGCAGGCGCGGACATTCAGATGCAAAAGATCGAAACCTGCCGGCTGGATCAACTGATCGACGGCTACACCGATCAGCAGAAAGCGCTGCTGGAAAGCGATTATGAAGGCTTTGCCTATGAGTATTTTAAATTCGCCATTGAGAAGAAAATTCTGCGCGTGCTCGATTCTGTCGACGTCAAGGAGCTGCTCAAGGTGCAGAGCGGTCCGCTTGTGGATACGGCGGAGAATCTGCTTGCCGCCGTCAACGACGCGCTCGTCATGCCGCTGTATGACAACGGCGAAGGCGTGAGCATCGAAGGGCTTGCCGAATCCAAAGGCGTGACAATCCCCGCCTCCGACTACGGCTCGCTGATCGAGCTTGCGTCCGCCATGGTCGCGGCGCATTATTACGGCGATGAAAACCTGCGGTCCGATCAGACGCCGGAATGCGAAATCATCGTGAAAGGCCTCAACACCGGTCTGCAATACGTGCTGACGAAAACCGGCCGCACCGGTCTCAACACGCT
>JAFZNN010000166.1 GCA_017550895.1 Clostridia bacterium | reverse complement strand
TGACCGGCGTGTACCAGCCGAGCGCGCAGCGGCACCAGGCGTCCATCGCGCAGGGCTGAAAGGATCCGTCTTCCTCCTCGCACCACGCGCCGGAGGCCATCAGGCTCAGATAATTCACCGCGTAGGCGCTCCACGGGCCACCGCCTGCGGTCGGATAGAGATCCGGCAGACCGAGGTAATGCCCCAGCTCGTGCGCCAGCAGACTGATCGGCTCCTGCTGCGTCGCGCTCAGCCGCTCCGCGATGGCGATGTAGGAGGACAGCTCCACGCCGTCATAGCGCGGCAGCGACATAGTCCAGCCGTATTGTCCGATCGCCTCGTCGATGCTCCATGCGTGCGACCAGAGATAGTATGCCGGGCCGCCCTGCGAACAGGTCGCATCCATCGCCGCCTCATAGCCCGCGACCACAAAGGCGATTGCCAGCTCGTTGGTGGTGATCGTCCCGTCGCCGTTGCTGTCATAAGCGGCGAAATCCAGATACTCCGACGCCTGCTCCAGCGCATGCATCAGCATCCGGATCATGCGATAATCCGATTCGGAGGTCTCCTCCTCCAGCGTCCAGTCCCTGTGCGGCTCCGCGAGCGACACATGGATCACGCCGTCGTTTTCACGATCGGCCGTATTGCTGTTGCCCCCGACGCCATAGGCCGAGGTCTCCGTCACGGGGGAAAAGGTGAAGCTGCCGAAGGACATTTCGTCATAATAGGCCGCAAGGGAGCGCGCGCCGGTGAAGATCGTCGCGCTCCAGTCATAGACGCGGCTGTATTCGATGTTGTCCAGGCCGACAACGATCACCGCCAGCGGAAGCGTCGCCTGCTTCGCTTCGCCGCCGTTTGCCGGCGTTTTTTTTGCCGCTCCCGGCCGGGACGCAACGTCCGCCGGGGTCACAACCGCGCCGGAATGGGAGCGGCAGGCCGCATGCGCGCCGTCAAACCCGGCGTGCGGCGCGGCGGGCACGGCGCAGGCGGAACCCGCAAACAGCAGCGCCGCCGCAGCTGCGGTCAGCAGCACGGCGGGCAGCCGATACCATCGATTTTTCAACCGTTCCTTAAACATGCAGGAAGGAATAGATCAGCCATCCGGCAATCAGCAGGAACGGCACGCAGTATTTTTCCAGATAAGAACCGACCAGCGCAATAAAATGCGGGATCGCCGCAAACAGCATGCCGATCGGGTTTTTGCCGGGCGCCTGATAGATCAGGAAGTGCGCGTTGAGCGCATCCTCCACCATCGGGAACAGGCTGCACAGCAGGGAGGCGCCGACATACAGCGCCGCAATGTACACAAAGAACAGCCACTCGACGTCCGCATAGCGCACGCCCAGGGCGCGCACCTGGATCAGCCCGCAGAGAAACAGCGGCAGACCGGTGATGAAATTCATGAAGCCGGGGCCGGTTTCGATCAGAAACGCGGCAAACTTCCCGCTCGCCATGCCGTGCTCCACATGCCCGCAGGTTTCATCCAGATGCAGATACCCTTCGCGCTCCACAGGCAGCTTCAGAATGCGGCAGGTCACGTGCTCCCAGAAGGCGCGCAGATAGGCGCCGGGGAACGTCAGGATTTTCGTAATGAAATAGAGGATCCTCATGCCAGATCGTACACCCCTTCCGTCAGCACCTGCTGCACCGTTTTTTCGCCGCTGGTGATGGCCCTTGTCTGCGCGGAGAAATGCTTATCCGCGCCCGCATAGGAGGCCAGCACCTCGGAGATCTTATCCGCGAATTCCGCGGATCCGTCGCCGTACAGCTGGCAGAGATAGGCGCAGACATACAGCGTGTTGTCCAGCTCGTCGGAGTACAGACTGTCATCCCCGTAATACTCATAGACATAGTAAGCGTTATAGTTGGCCTCGTAAGCCTCGTCGAAGGCCTTGTTGTAATCCTCCTGCAGCAGATAGATCAGCGCCATCTGACGGTGCAGCTCCACGGCCGTATCCGTATCGGCGCTCTCGATCGCGTCTGTGACAAGCGTTTCCGCCTTCTCGAATTCACCGCGGAAGCGCAGCATCAGCAGTTCGGTCGCGATCGCCTGCGCATCGGTGCTGCCGTAGAGATCCGACAGGGCTTTGTAGGCCTCCTCGGCAACGTCTTCCTTATCCATCAGCAGCGCGAGCTTGATTTTTTTGCCCAGCATGGTCAGATTGGAGGGATCCTTCTGCAGGTATTCCTCCGCCAGCGCCAGCGCCTGCTCATACTGCCCCTGATTCTGGAGCGTATTCAGATAGCGCTCGTAATACAGCCAGTAATATTCCCGGCCGCTCGCCTTCGCCGTTTCATCCAGCTTCTGATAACGGGCCAGCGCCTCTTCGTCAGTGCAGTCGTAATATTCGGTGAGCACCGCGAGGAAATAATCCACATAGACCGGGCTGACCTGATCCCTGAGCGCCTCCAGCTGCGCATTCACCTCTTGCGCCGTTGCTTCACCGTTGATCAGCGCGAGGGCGGGATCTTCAATCAACGCGTAAGCGGCGTCGTAAATCTCATATTCCTCCAGGATCTCCGCGGCAATCGGGCAGCGCTTCTGCGCTTCGGCGGTCGGGAAATAACTCATCAGAAAGTCGTAAGCGTCCACGGGGTTATATCCGCGCAGCGCGGCTTCCGCCTGTCTGGCGCGCACCGCGGAGCCGATCTTGATGAAGATCGTCGGCGTGCCGTCCTCATCCAGGATCTGATCGACCCGATAGACCACTTCATCCGCTTTGCGGTACTGTTTGTAGGCAATCATCCAGTTGCCCTTGTTCGCCGACGCCTCCGCGCGGGCGACCTGCAGCGCGGGCGCGCTGTTGAGGAACGCGCTGACCAGCGCCGCCGCCGCGGCGATCAGCACCAGAAACCCGCCGATCCAGCCGTATATCGGGATGCGGATCTTCTGCATCTCCTCCGCGCACGCCGCGCAGTACCATTCGCCCTCCTCGACCGGCTGCTCCATGCAGCGGCGGCAGAGCGGCACATTGACGTCGTCCGGTTCTTCCTTGTCTTCTTCGTCTTGCGTGTCTTCCACGTTTTCCACGTCTTCTGCGTCTTCCGCTTCCTCCGCGGGGATCGCGTCTTCGTTCTGATCGATTGCTTCGGCCGTTTCGGCTTCCGTCTGCAAATCGGTCGGCCCGTTCGTCTCAGGCGCCGCCGTTTCTTCCGGCATCGCCGTTTCCTGCCCGCGCGCTGCGGGATCCTCTGCCGGAAACGCCGGGATGTCTTTACGGCTCAACGCAAGCCCTCCTTTCGATATCAAACTGCAGAACAGTTCAAATGCATATTGTTGTATATTATTATCATCATAGCACGCGCGCGGGAAAAATTCAAACAGAATTTCTGAAATTCATATATTATTTACGTTTTTCCGCCGTCCCCCGCAGGGACAAAAAGCCCCGGCGCCATCGCTGACGCCGGGGGTGAACGCCTGATCCTGTTACCTTGTCACATCGAACGCGGCGATCAGGCCGACGCCGGTGCTGGCTGTGCCCTTGGCCGGCGCGCTGGCAAAGAAGCCGTCGCCGGAATTGGTCATGCCGCAGACATAGACCTTGTTCGCGCCGTCGGTGCACACGCCTCTGGGCGTATCCGATTCGCTGCCGCCGAAGGAGGAGCGGGTCTGCTTGTCGCCGTACTCGCCGATGATATACATATAGCCGTCGTAATTGCCGTTGTTGTTCGCGCCGAAATCGCGGTTGGAGGATTTGGAATACCCGGTCACGGCATAGCCGTCCTTCACCGGCGCGATATCATAGATATAATCGCTCTCAAAGCCGATGAGCGTGGTAATCCAGGCAACGCCGCCCTGGCTGTTGAACTTGACGGCCAGCCCGTCGTAGGTGCCGATGTTGCCGCCGTTGTAAATGTCCTTGAGGAACATGGTGTTGCCTTCCTTGTTGCAGCTGTAGAAGCCCGCAAGCACGCAGCCGCCGTCCGGCGAAACCGCAACGGAGGGCGTGTGGATGGTACCGTTGTCGCAGATCGCGGTCGCCCAGGCGATCTGGCCGGCGGGCGTCAGGCTCATGGCCACGCTGTAGCGGCGGCCGGAGCGGGTGCCGGACAGGGAGGCGAAGTCGCCGTCCACGCAGTAGGCGGTCACGCTGGAGAAGACCGTGCCGGCGCTGTTGACGGCCAGGCCGTCTACCGAGCAGTGGCGGTTGCCCGCAATGGCGGTTTTCCATGCAATGTTGCCGTTGTTGTCAAATTTGAAGCAGAAGGCCTTGTTGGTGCCGCTCGTGCCGACGTTCTTCATATCCAGATCCACGGAGTTGGAGCTGCCGCCGGCCACAAAGCCGCCGTCCGGCGTCGCCGCGACGGAACAGAACTCGTCGTCGCCGCTGCCGCCGATGATCTTGATCCACTGGCGGTTGCCGGATGCGCTGTATTTGACAAGGACCGCTTCCACGGTGTCTTTGCACTTATAGAGGGAATCCTGCACCAGATCGGTCGCCATCGTTTCGCCCACGGCAATGACGCTGCCGTCCGTGAGCACGGCCACGTCGTTGAGCATGACGCTGCGGTTGCCCTTGACCGTGTCCTTCCAGAGCTGCTTGCCCTTCGCGTCATATTTGAGGACGACGCCGCTGCCGTCCGCATTGCCGCTGTCCGCGTCGCCCACGGTGGTGCCGGCGGTCACAACGCCGCCGTCCTTCGCCATGACAATGTGATTGAGCACCGTGTTGCCGCCCATATTGGACGTGGTGACCCACGCGGGCTGCGCAAACTGCGCGGAGGAAAGCGTCGTGCCCGCAGGCAGCGGCGGGGACGTGGGAATCGGGCGATACGTCGGCATCTCCGTCGGCTGATTGTTCTTTGTGGTTTCCGCAGGCTTCAGCGTCGTTTGGTTCCCGGCCGTGGTGCCGTTACCGGCTGTGGTGGTCACGCGGCGGGAAACGGGCGTGGTCGCGCGCGCGGTGGTGGTGACAGTCTTCACGATCTCTACGCTGCCGTCCTCTTTGGAAACAGCGGTCGCGCCGTTCTCCTTCGCCGCCTGATAGATGCGGCTGTAGTCGGAGGGAGACAGGTTGGAAAGATCGCTCACGCTCGCGCTGCTGAGGATGTTGTTGATCTCCTCCTGCTTTGCCGGCTCAGTGGGAAGGTCTTCTTTCTGGATCACCGTGTTGCCGCTGGCGTCCTGTGTGACGGTGTAGCCCTTTGCCTGGGCAAGCTGCTTCACGCGCTCCTTCTGCTCCCCGGTGAGGGTGTTCAGGTCGCCGTTGAAGTTTGCGGCCTCATCGCCGAGCGCCTCATTGACCAGATCCGCCAGCTCCATGCTGGTGATGTTCACCGGAGCATAGGTCTGATCCGCGCCGGCCTGCCAGTTTTCTTCCGGCGCGAGCGTTGTGGCGTCCTCGTTGGTATTTTTCCGTTTGACGCTGCAGGCGGCGAAGGTGCTCAGCACAAGCATGATGCACATCAGCACGCACAGCGCGGCGGAGAATTTCTTTTTCATCCGGGTCCACTCCTCGCAAAAAAGATTCTTCGACCGCTGAAAAAAGCGGCTTTGATACAAATTAAATCTAGCACAATTCCCATGCAAAATCAACCGTTTTGAAAATAAGTCACCGAAAGTTTAAAATTCATTAAAAATTCTCTTTTCTTTTTGTGGTTTATTTATTATAATGGATGTGGTATGGAATCCGGAGAAGGATCGGGGAGGCTCGATATGACAAAAAAGGAACGCGCCGCCAAAGCCGTCGCCGCGCTGAAGGCCCGCTATCCGGGAGCTCTCTGCTCGCTGGAGGCCGCGGACCCGCTGCAGCTTCTGATCGCCACGCGCCTGTCCGCGCAATGCACGGACGCCCGCGTCAATCTGGTCACACCCGCGCTGTTTGCGCGGTTCCCGGACGCCGAGGCGTTTGCCGCGGCGGATGTGGCCGAAGTGGAGGCGCTTGTGCATGCCTGCGGGTTTTATCGCGCGAAGGCGCGGGACATCGTCGGCATGTGTCAGAAAATCCTGTCGGATTATGACGGCGTCGTGCCGGATACGATGGAGGCGCTGACCGCGCTGCCCGGCGTCGGCCGCAAAACCGCCAATCTGATCCTCGGCGACGTTTACGGCAAGCCCGCCGTGGTCACGGATACCCATGTCATCCGCATCACGAACCTGCTCGGTCTGGTGGAGACCAAAGATCCGCTCAAGGTGGAGCTGGCGCTGCGCAAGCTGCTGGATCCCGCGGAAAGCAACGATTTCTGCCACCGCTGCGTGCTCCACGGTCGCGACACCTGCATCGCCCGGCGGCCGCAATGCGGCAGCTGCGTGCTGGCGGACTGCTGCAAAAGCTGCAAACGCTGACCCGCTGCGAATGAAACAATAAAGAAAGAAACGAGGGACTGCCATGTCGGAATTACTGGAGTATAAATGCCCGGCCTGCGGCGGCGCGCTGGTCTTCGACGCCGAAACCCAGGCATTGAAATGCCCCTACTGCGAATCCGTGTTTTCCATCGACGACTTTGCGGGCATGCAGGGCGATCTGTCCCAGCCTGCCGAACCGCAACCCGGCGGATGGGAAAGCGAAAACGCCGCCTGGTCCGAAGAGGAAACCAGCGGTCTGCTGGTCTACAGCTGCCAATCCTGCGGCGGCGAAGTGGTCGGCGACGCGACCACAGGCGCATCCAGCTGCCCCTACTGCGGCAATCCCGTGGTCATGAAGGGCCAGTTTTCCGGCACGCTCCGGCCGGACCTGATCCTCCCCTTCAAGCTGGATAAGGCGGCGGCCAAGGCGGCGCTCAACAAGCACCTGGAAGGCAAGAAGCTGCTGCCGAAGATTTTCAAGGACCAGAATCACATCGACGAGATCAAGGGCCTGTATGTGCCCTACTGGCTGTTCAGCTGCGACGCGACCGCCAATATTCTCTATAAAGCGGAAACGCGCAAAAACTGGAGCGACAGCAATTACCGCTATACCGAAACCTCATATTACAGTGTGCTGCGCAACGGATCGCTGCATTTTGACGCGCTGCCCGTGGACGGTTCGGAGAAAATGGACGATACGCTCATGGAATCCATCGAACCGTTCGACGCGTCGGAGGCAGTGCCCTTCAACGCCGCCTATCTCTCCGGCTATCTGGCCGATAAATATGACGTGAGCGCCGAGCAGAGCGCCGCGCGCGCGGACGAACGCATCCGCAAGAGCACGGTCGACGCCTTCCGCGACACGGTGTCCGGCTATGACAGCGTGGAGACCGACTCCGCGGAAATCGACACGACCAACGGCAAGGCCCGCTACGCGCTCTATCCGGTCTGGCTGCTCAACACCACCTGGAACGGGCAGAGATACACCTTCGCCATGAACGGGCAGACCGGCAAATTCGTCGGCGACCTGCCGCTGGATAAAAACGCATTCTGGAAATGGGTCGGCATCCTCACGGCGGCGCTCGGCGGCGCGGCCTACGCCGTGATGTGGCTGATCGCCCTGCTTTGAAAGGAGGCGGCATCATGAAAACCAAGCTGTTCGGCCTGTTGCTGGCCGCCGCCCTGCTGCTCGGCAGCGTTCTGCCCGCCTCCGCCGCCCTGCATGTGTTTGACGCGAATCAGCCGTATGTGCTGACCGACGCGCAGATCGACGCGCTGGAAGCGACGGCGCAGCAGATTGAAAAGACGTATGACGTTTACGCCATGATCGCCCTCACGGATGATCTGGACGGCAAGGAAAGCATCGAGGCGTTCTCGCTTGCGCAGCTCAACGCCGAACGCGGCAGCCGCGACGGCATCGTGCTCGGCATTTACGAGCAGGGGGATCAGAGCGCCTACACGACGCAGATTGCCGGCGACACCGCCGCCGCGCGCTTCCCCGCGCAGGTGCTGACCGCCTTTGAAAACTCGTTCTCTTCCATTGCCACGTATTATGAAGCCTGCGTCAGCTTTTACGCCCTCGTTGACTCCATGCTGAAAAGCACGGACGGCGCGGCCGCAACGGCCCCCGCCGCGCCCGCTTCAAATGCGCTGCATGTGTATGATTCGGCCTACCTGATTAAAAAAGAAGAAACACTGAAAGCGCTCGAGACCCGCGCGGCGAAGATCGAAGCAGACACCGGCTTCTGCCCGCTGATTCTGCTGTGCGACGCGGAGGATCTCGGCGACAGGGATCCGCTGGACTATGCCGAGACCCGGTTCGCCGAGGAAACGGACAACGACGACGGTCTGGTGCTGCTGGTCAGCATCGAGCCGAATGAGCAGGAATGCTTCGTCCTGCTGCCGGTCGGCCGCGCGGAATACTATTTCGATGAAGCTGCGATGGATGCATTCGAAGCGCAGTATGACGCCGCGGAAACCTACGCGGATGCCGGCACTGCTTTCCTGGATTTCATTGAGAAGACCCTGACAGACGCCAACTGGTCCAAAGCCGGCGCGTTCTCCCGGATGAAAAACGAAGGCGCGACGGCGCCGTTGCTCGTGGACGACGCCGGGCTGCTCTCCGCCGCAGACGCCGCGGATCTTCTGAAGAAGCTGCAGACCTACAGCGACGAGCTGGGCTGCGATTTCGTGATCGTGACCACCAACACCACCGAAGGCATGGATTCCAAGGACTATGCCGACCGGTTTTATGATTCCTTCGGCTACGGCCGGGGCGACGACCGCAGCGGCGTGCTGTTCCTGATGAGCATGGAGGACCGCGCGTGGAGCATCACCACCACGGGCGAAGCCGCCGACAAGGCCTTCGGCTCGCAGAGCAAGTGCGACGCCGCCGTGGCGCAGGTCAGCGACCTGCTGCACGACAACAACTTTTCCGCGGCGCTGCCCAAGCTGACGGATACGCTTTACAAGGGCGTGAAAAAGGTGGTACATCCATTCGTTTCGCCGGTCTGGCTGCTTGTCAGCCTGGGCGTGGCGTTCGTGATCTCCTACCTGATCCAGAAGGGACGCGCCGCCTCGCTCAAATCCGTGCATCAGCAGCAGAACGCCACGGCCTACATCGTGCCGGAAAGCCTGTTGCTTTCGGCACAGTCGGATGACTTCATCCGCACGGATACCAGCCGCTCGGCGATCCCGAAGAGCACCTCCTCGTCCTCTTCCTCCCGCGGCGGCAGCTCCGGCGGCCACGGCGGCGGCAGCGGCCACTTCTGATCCCTTATTTTCACCGATCCGCGCTTCTTTTTGAACGATACCGTCTGTTTTTGAAAGGAGTGTTTTTCATGAAGTTTGCTAAACAACTGCTCGCCCTTCTGCTTTGCCTCCTGCTGCTCGGCTCGCTCGCGCTGCCCGCTTTTGCGGCCGCGCCGCAGACGGCAGCCGTGGAGGAAGCGGAAGAAGACCCCGCCGACGCCGGAGAGGATGCATCCGTGCTGATCTCAACGTCCTCCGACCTGCTCTCGCGCATGGAATTCTTCCTTTCGCATTCCGGTCTGTTCCTGCGTATGCGGCTGGTCAGCATCCTGAATTTCTTCCGCGGCCTGTTCGGCAAGGAACCGATCCTGCTGTAAGCATCCGCCATTCAACTCAGAAAAAGCGCCGGGTCTGCGGTCAAACGCGGATCCGGCGTTTCCTATTGAATTGACCGCTTGTGAAAGTTCCGGTAGACAAAAACCGTTTCCTTTGATATAATAGAAACAGAATTCAACCTTGCGCTGCGGCGCAGACCGGGAGCGGCCTATGACAGAACGACTTTATGAATCAGACAGCTACTGCGCGTCCTTTGATGCCGACGTGCTTGCCTGCGCGGTGGAAAACGGCCGGTATGCCGTGACGCTGGACCGCACGGCGTTTTTCCCCGAAGGCGGCGGCCAGCCCGGCGACACCGGCACGCTCGGCGACGCGCGGGTGCTGGATACGCAGCTGCGCGGCGGCGATCCGGTGCACCTCTGCGACCGGCCGCTCAGCGGCACGGTGCACGGAGAGATCGATTTCGACCGGCGCTTTACGCTCATGCAGCAGCATTCGGGCGAGCATATTTTTTCCGGCGTCGTCCACAGCGTCTGCGGCTGGAACAACGTCGGCTTCCATATGGGAGAAAGCGCGGTGACGGTGGATTTTGACGGCCGGATCACGGCGGAGGAGCTGCTGCGGATCGAAACGCTGGCGAATGAGGCAATCTATCGGAATCTGCCGATTGAAATCCTCTGCCCCTCCCCCGACGAGGCGGAACGATACAGCTACCGCAGCAAAAAAGAGGTTGAAGGGCAGCTGCGCCTGACCCGCATCCCCGGCGTCGATCTCTGCGCCTGCTGCGGCACCCATGTCGCGCGCACGGGCGAGGTCGGGATCATCAAGGTGACAGACTGCATGAATTATAAAGGCGGCGTGCGCGTCACGCTGCAGATCGGCCGCCGGGCGCTGGCGGATTACCGTGAAAAGAACGCGCAGACGGCGGCGGTCTCCGCGCTGCTGTGCGCAAAACCCTATGAGATCGCGGCGGCCGTGGAAAAGCTGCAGGAGAAAAACAAAGCGCTGGATTTCGCCCTCGGCGGCGTCAAACGGCAGCTCTTTGCGGCGCTTTGCGCGGACGCCGGCGGCGAAACGGCCTGCCGCTTCTATCCGGACGGCTCCGCGGAGGACGCCCGTCAGCTGGCGGATGCGCTCGCGGATCACGTCACGCTGGCGGCGGCGTTTGCCGGCGCGGACGGCGATTACAAATATGCGCTGGCCAGCCGCACGGCGGATGTGCGCGCGGCGGCAAAGGCGCTCAACGCAGCCTGCGGCGGGCGGGGCGGCGGCAAACCGCAGCTCGCGCAGGGCGCGGTCACGGCAGCAAAAGAAACGATTGCGGCGTTCTTTGCCGACTGGAAGGAGGAAACAGCATGAAGCTCAAACGGATTCTTTGTGTGCTCGCGGTGTTTCTCTGCGTCGCGGTCGGCCTCACGGCGCTCGGCCACGCGGATTTCGGCGACTACGGCGGCGATTCCGATTACGGCGGCGGCTGGGATTCCGGCGGCTGGGACTCCGGCGACAGCTGGGATTCCGGCGATTCCGGCTGGGACTGGGGCGATGATGACGACGATTATAATTACGGCGGCGGCGGGATTGTTATTCCCTTCGGCTCCGGCGGGGGCGGCAGCAGTTATGAATATTCCGACGGTCAGCTGCAGACGGCGGGCGTCGTCTTTCTGATCATCATCGGCGTGCTGCTCTTCCTCCTGATCCGCGCAATCATCAGAAAGGCCGGCAGCAGCTCCGCATCGCAGCATAAGCCGGTTGCGCCCGGCGCGACGCCGACGGATCAGAGCACGCTGCGTCCGATGCAGGAATACCTGCAGATCGATCCCGATTTTGACAGCGCGGCCTTCCAGGAAAAGCTCTCCAATTTGTATGTGCAGTTTCAGAACGCCTGGCAGGATAAAAACCTCGAACCCCTGCGGCCCTATATGACGGACGCCTTCTATGCGCAATGCGACCGGCAGCTGGACAGCAATTACCGTCAGAAGCGCCAGACGAACCGCATCGAGCGCATTGCCGTGCTGGGCGTGGAGCTCATGGGCTGGAAGCAGCAGAGCGGCAAGGACATCGTGGTGGCGCAGCTGCGCACCCGCATCGTGGACTATGTCGTCAACGACGCCACCGGCGCGATTGTGCGCGGCAGCAGCTCAGCGGAAAAATTTATGCATTATGAATGGGTGCTCGAGCGCACCACGGGCGTGACCACCGGCAGCTCCACGGGCACGACGGTCAATTACTGCCCGAACTGCGGCGCGCCGATCGATCTGAACCACAGCGCCAAATGTCCCTACTGCGACAGCATCCTGACCACCGATACCTTCGACTGGGCGGTGACGAATATCAAGGGCCTTTCCCAGCGGACGAACGGATAAACGAAACAGAAAAATCGCGCTCCGTGCGGCTTTTGCGGCTGCACGGAGCGCGTTGTTATGGGTGATCGATTCGATTTACAATGTTTCCTTGATTGTCTGCGTAATGACCGGCAGGGAGCCGAAGAGATTGCGGAAAAAGGCGACGAGCCGGGCGAAGAAGCCGGTTTTGACCGCGACGGTTTCGGTTTCGGATTCTGCGAGGACGCTACCGTCCGCGCCGATCAGCTTCGCCTGCACGGTGTAGTTGTAGGTGGCTTCCTTCATCGTGAAGGTTTCGCCGGGGCCCTGATCATTGCTGAAGAGGAACCAGTGAACCGTCGACCCGGCGGGCGCGTTCTCCGTCACCGCCGTGAAGGTGATCGACGTCTTGTAAGCGACGGATTTCGTCGCGGTGTAGTTTTTGATGGCGATGGTCGGCACTTTCGGCGCTTCGATAAAATGCAGCGTTGCATTCAGCAGCGGATCGTTTGCTTCATCAATATCAATGGCGTCCCAATCCGCTTGCGTGCCCTGAAAATAGACGTCGGTCAGCGCCGTGTTGAAAAATGCGCTTCTGCCGATGCTGGTGACGCTGCCCGGGATCGTGATCTCCGTCAAATCGGTGATGCTGGAAAACGCAGTTGCGCCGATGCTTGTGACGCTGCCGTCATTCGGAATCACGCTGGTCTTGCAGCCTTGCAGCAGCGTTTTCGTTTCGGTTTCGATCAGGCAGTTTCCTGCGCTGTGATAGACCGGATTTCCTTCCGCGACAACGATGCTTGAAAGGCCGGGACATCCGCCGACCGCAGCGTCGCCGATGTCGGTCACGCTTTGCGGGATCGTGACGCTCGTCAGAGAGGAGCATCCGGCAAACGCATAGTTGCCGATGCTGGCAACACCCTCCGGGATCGTGATGCTCGTCAGACCGGAACATCCGAGAAACGCTTGGTCCCCGATGCTGGTTACGCTGTTCGGGATCGTGACGCTTGTCAATCCGGTGCAGGTGAGAAATATCCCCTCGCCAATGCTGGTGACGCCGTTTTCAATCGTCGCACTTGTCAATCCGGTGCAGTTGAAGAACACCGCGACGCCGATGCTGGTTACGCTGCCCGGGATCGTGATGCTCGTCAGTCCGGTGCAGTAGGCGAATGCCACGTCGCCGATGCTGGTGACGCTGTTCGGGATCGTGACGCTCGTCAGTCCGGTGCAGTAGGCGAACGCCGCGTCGCCGATGCTGGTAACGCTGTTCGGGATCGTAACGCTCGTCAGTTCGGGACAGCCGGCAAAAGCTTCCTTGCCGATGCTCGTGACGCCCTCCGGGATCGTCACGCTTGTCAGTGCGGTGCAGGATACAAACGTATCGTCTTTGATGCTCGTCACGTGATCGCCGATCACAAATGTTTTCAGGGAATCCTTGTGATTATAAATGACTCGCACTGGAATTTCCGTCATTCCGCCGCCCATGGCAAAAGATTCAATCGGGCAACTTGCAAATTCATACAGGGAAATGCCTGTGATTTTGTCGCCGAGCGTTACGCTTTTCAGCCCGGTACAGTTGGAGAACACGGGATCATTGCTGCTTGAAAGGCCGTTTTCGATCGTCACGCTTGTCAGCCCGGTGCAGCCGGCGAATGCTTCCCAGCCGATGTATGTCACAGATTCCGGGATTGTCATACTCGTCAGGCCGGTGCATTCTTTGAATGCATATGGGCCGATGCTGGTGATGCTGTCCGGAATCGTGAGGTTCGTCAGACCGGTGCAGCCGGAGAACGCAGAATTTACAATAGCTGTAACGCTGCCATCCGCCGGGATCACACTTGTATTGCAGCCTCGCAGCAGCGCCTTCGATTCCGTTATGATCAGGCAATTCCCGGCGCTGTGATAAACCGGGTTTCCTTCCGCAACGTCAATCCTCGTCAGGCCGGAACATCCGTCAAATACCTTAAAACTACTGATGTCTGTGACGCTGGCCGGAATCGTGATGCTCGTCAGACCGGAACATCCGAGAAACGCTTCGTTGCCGATACTGATGACGCCCTCCGGGATCGTGATGCTCGTCAGTCCGGTGCAGTAGGCGAATGCCACGTCGCCAATGCTGTGGACGCTGGCCGGAATCGTGATGCTCGTCAGACCGGAACATCCGTCAAACGCATCGTTGTCGATACGGGTGACACTATTC
>JAFZNN010000165.1 GCA_017550895.1 Clostridia bacterium | reverse complement strand
CGGCCTTTGTCCGCACCAAGATCCGCAACGTGATCGGCGGCGCCGTGGTGGAGCGCACCTTCAGCCCCACCGACAAATTCCCCACCGCTTACATCGAGCGCAAGGAAATGGAATATTCCTATAACGACGGCGATCTGTATTACTTCATGGATCCCGAAACCTACGATATGGTGCCCATCGGCGCATCCACGCTGCCGGAGAACTTCAAATTCGTCAAGGAAAACGAAACCTGCCGCATCCTTTCCTACAAGGGCAATGTGTTCGGCGTGGAGCCCCCGACCAGCGTCACGCTGCAGGTCACGAAGACCGACCCCGGCTTCGCAGGCAACACGGCGACCAACGCCACCAAGCCCGCTACTCTGGAGACCGGCGCTGAGGTCAAGGTGCCGCTGTTCATCAACGAAGGCGAAATGATCGTTGTTGACACCCGCACCGGCGAATACCTCAGCCGCGGATAAATTCTTGTTTTTGGGAGGACAAATGCAATGAAGGATATCGTTGAAAAGCTCGGCATCGTCAAGGGCGCTGTGGATCTGCTTTCCGCGGACCCCGCGAAGCCGGAGACCAAGGTGCTCAACAACATCGTTGCGCTGCTCGACGAGCTGACCAAAGCGGTGCTCGCGCTGGATGAGGATCTGGACGTCATTTCCGAGCAGGTGGACGCTGTTGACGAGGACCTCGAATCGCTGGAAGAATTCGTCTACGAAGACCTCGATCCCTACTTTGACGACGAGGAGTACGACGACGAAGACGATTACTACGATGTGGAGTGCCCGAATTGCGGCGAAGTCATCAGCGTGGATCGCGAAATCCTCGAGGAAGGCAGCCTGAATTGCCCGAAGTGCAACGAGCTGCTTGAATTCGAGATCGACTTCGACGACGAGGACGACGAGGAAGACGACGAAGACTGAGTTTTATGAGATCAAAAAAAGCCTACATCGCGTAGGCTTTTTTTCTTCCGATACAAAAGAGGGTGGTTTTTTGCGGAAACTGAAACACATGCTTCCGGCGCTGCTGCTCGCGGCATGGATGGCGGCAGGGATGGGATCTCTGCCGGCCCTCTGGTCTGCGCCCGCGTATGCCGACGGCGACCTGATCCGGGTGGAATACCACACCCAGGAGGAAATTCGCAGCTATTTTCAATCTACCGGCGGGATCACAAGCACGACGCCCGCCTATGTGACAGAGCCCGTGCTGGAGGCGCCCTATTCGCCGGGGCAGCTGACGGACGCCGTGCTCAACCGCGCGATCGTGTCGCTGAATCAGGTGCGGTATGTCGCGGGCATCGGCCCCGTTGCGCTGGATGAAACCTACTGCAGAGAATGTCAGATCGGTTCGCTGGTCAACGCCGCCAATCATCAGATGTCGCACTCTCCGGGCAAGCCTGCCGGCATGGCCGACGCGATGTTTCAGCAGCAGGCCTGCGGAAAATCCAATCTCGGCGCCGGCTACGGCTCGCTGGAACGCGCGATTTTTGCCGGCTGGATGGCGGATGAAGACAGTTCCAATATCGACCGGGTCGGTCATCGGCGCTGGGTGCTCAATCCGGCGATGGGCAAAACCGGCTTCGGCTATGTCAATCGCTTCAGCAGCATGTACGCCTTTGACGAAAGCGCGAACACGGCCTATCACGGCGTCACCTGGCCCGCGGCAAACACGCCGCTGGAGCTGTTTGAAAACAATTATCCCTGGAGCATTTCGATCAGCGGCAGCCAGACGCAAACCAGGGTGACGCTCACGCGGCAGTCCGACGGAAAGGTCTGGCGGTTTTATAAAGGCTGCACAGACGGCTATTTCAATTATAATGACGTCGGCTACGGCGGCAGCCCCTGCATCATTTTCCGGCCGGCAAGCATCACCTATCAGCCCGGGGACAGCTTCAAAGTGGAAATCACCGGCCCGACGGCCGTCAGTTACACGGTGAATTTCTTTCAGCTGGCCGTAACGCATACGCTCAGCTACAACGCGAACGGCGGCAGCGGCGCGCCAGCCGGCCAGACCGGCGCCGGCACCGTCACCCTGTCGGGCACAAAGCCGACACGCAACGGATATGAGTTCCTCGGCTGGTCAACGAGCAGCAGCGCAACGGCGGCACAGTATCAGCCCGGCGCAAGCATGCCGCTCAACGCAAACACGACGCTCTATGCAGTCTGGCGGCAGAAGCCGACGACGACCGCTACGCAGACCGGCCCGCCGGCGCAAACCACCGCCGCGCCGCCGAAAGCCACTTCTGCGCCCGCGCAGGCGACCACGGGGCCGACGACGCAGCCGAACGTCCCCTCGACGGCGCCGCAGACGGCGGCGACAACAAGCGCGCCCGAAAGCAGCCGCCCCGCTGTCGTCACAACGACCGGCACCGCAGGGCAACCGGTTGCCTCCGTGCGCACAGACATCCCGCGCACGACCGTGCAATCCGCGCGGCAGACCGCCGCTTCGACCGTCGCTTCGACCGTCGCGTCAAGCACGGAAAATCCTGCGTCCGCGCCCGCGTCAACAGCGGAGCTGTTCCGGCCGCCGGAGGCGCCCGCGGGCACGACCGGCGCGGTTCCCCCGGAGGAGACCGCCGCAGACAGCGAGACTTCGGCGCCGCGTCAGAAACGCACCGCCCTGATTGCCGCCGCAGGCACATCGATTGCGATTGTCGCTGCGGGCGTCGCGCTCGTCCTCAGAAAGCAGCACAGATAACATCATTCACTATTCGCGGACTGCAGACGCACGGAACCATGCGCTGCAATCCGCTTTTTTATTTTGCCGGCGGCGCAGATTCATCCGTCTGCAGCAGCCCGCTGACAACAATGCGTCCCTCTGCGTCCGCAACAGAAACCGTGCCCCCGGAAACGGTCTGCGTCAGCAGCGCGCACCACAGCGCGCCCCGGGCGGTTGCGGGCGGCAGCGGAATCTGATCGCGGCCATAGAACAGCGTATACGCGCCGGACGTCAGCCCCTGCAGAGAGAGCAGCAGAAAGCACCCTGCGGGCGAGGTCTTCTGCATCAGCGTGCCGCAGACGCCGTCCCCCTGCAGATTCGCCGCTGCGTCCGCCGGCGTGCGCGATAAAAAAGACAGCACGCGCCGCGACCGGCTGCGATAATCATGCATCGGCTCCACCTCCCGCTATAGTTTGTGCAGCAAACGGCACAATACCCGCCGCAGCCGCATACGATGGCATTGAGGTGGAAGCATTTGCATCGATCTGCTCTGTTTGGGATCCTGCTGCCCTGTCTGTTTACAGCGCTCGGCGCTTCCGGCGTCTTTCTGCTGCGCGACGTGCGTCCCGCGTTCTCAAGCATCTGCGCGGCGGGGGCTGCGGGCATCATGACGGCCGCCGCCATCTGGAGCCTGCTGCTGCCGGCGCTGGAAGCCTGCGGCCCCGCCGGTCGGCTGGCCTTTTTACCGCCGCTTTGCGGCATCTGGCTGGGCGTTGCGCTCATGCGCGGCACAGACTGCGCGCTCCGGCGGCTGCGCGCCCGCGCGGGACACGGCGGGCACGGCATGAGCGGCACCGCCATGCTGTTTTTCTCCGTGACCGTGCACAACATTCCGGAGGGCATGGCCGTCGGCGCGGCGTATGCCGCCGCGAACGCCGCCGGCGGCACCGAAGCGGCCGCATTTGCGCTCGCGCTCGGCATCGCCATTCAGAATCTGCCCGAAGGCGCGATCCTCTCTCTGCCGCTGTATGCGGGCGGACGAAGCAAGCCGCGCGCATTTCTGCTCGGCGCGCTGTCCGGCATGGTGGAACCCCTTGCCGCCGCGCTCACGCTCCTGCTCGCCGCGCTGCTCGTGCCGCTGCTCCCCTGTCTGCTGGGGCTGGCGGCGGGCGCGATGCTGTTCGTTGTGGCAAACGCGCTGCTGCCGGAGGCCGCGCAGGGCGGCCGGCATCTGCAGGCGGCACTGCTGTTTCTGCTCGGTTTTTCCGTTATGATGGTGCTGGATGTGGCGCTGCACTGAAAACGGCCCCGCAGGCGATTTGCCTGCGGGGCCGCAGTTTCTTTTTTTGTCAGCGCAGATCGTAGTTTTCCTGGATGATCTTCAGATCCTCCGCGTAATTGCTGCCGACGGCTTCCGCAGAACGGAAGCGGATGTGATGCGTTTCATCCTCGATCAGCACCTCCGGCACGTCGGCATACTGCTTCTTCATGCGCGCATAGGCGGCGTCGCCGAACACCAGATAGTGCGTGTATTCCCCCGTACGCACGCCGTCCTCATAATAAACGATGACGTATTTCAGATACTCATTCTCGCCCTGATAGGCCACGATGCGGTCATCCGTCTGTGTGCGGCCGAAGGTGTTGATGACCTCCATCTGCTTTGCCGCCAGTTCACTTTCCGAAAAGCTCGTCGATTCGCCCTTGCCGGGGTCGTTGATCCATCTGCAGGCGCTCAAACCCATCAGCATCGCAAGCACGATCAGAATACAGCTGATTTTCTTCATGTGAGACTCTCCTCCGTTTCCGGTTGTTCTTCCCTCTTATTGTATCACATTTTCGGAAAAAGTCAAATGCGCGGATTTGCATTTCTTTTCAATTTGTGGTATAATATAGTTTAATCAGATTATTTTTAAAAGAAGGAAGAATTATGGCAAAGAAACAGTTCAAAACCGAATCCAAGCGCCTGCTGGACCTGATGGTCAATTCCATCTATACCCACAAGGAAATCTTCCTGCGCGAGCTGATCTCCAACGCGAGCGACGCGATTGACAAGCTCTATTTCCGCTCCCTGACGGATCAGAGCGTCACGCTCACACGCGAGGACTATGAAATCCGTCTGACGCCGGATAAGGACGCGCGCACGCTGACGGTCAGCGACAACGGCATCGGCATGACCGCGGAGGAGCTGGAGAAGAATCTGGGCACCATCGCACGCAGCGGATCGTTTGATTTCAAGGCCGCCGCAGATGAGGGCAAGGAGGCCGTGGATATCATCGGCCAGTTCGGCGTCGGCTTCTATTCGGCCTTCATGGTCAGCGACCGCATCACCGTCGTCAGCCGCGCTTACGGCAACGACGAGGCCAACCGCTGGGAATCCGCCGGCGCGGACGGCTACACCGTGACCCCCTGCGAAAAGGACGCGCCCGGCACGGTGATCACGCTCCATCTGAAAGCGGACACGGAGGACGTAAAGTACAGCGATTATCTCGAGGAATGGCAGCTGCGTTCTCTCGTGAAAAAATACAGCGACTATATCCGCTACCCGATCCGCATGCAGGTCAGCCGCGAGCAGAAAAAGGAGGGCACGGAGGACGAATATGAAACCGTGACCGCCGACGAAACGCTCAACAGCATGACCCCGATCTGGAAGAAGGCCCAGAGCGAGGTCACGGACGAGGAATACGCCGCGTTCTATCAGGAAAAATTCTATGATTTCGAAGCGCCGCTCAAGGTGATCCGTCAGAAGGCGGAGGGCACCTCGAATTATGAGGCGCTGCTGTTCATCCCCGCCCGCGCGTCGTTTGACTATTACAGCCGCGACTTTGAAAAGGGCCTGCAGCTCTATTCCAGCGGCGTGATGATCATGGAAAAATGCAAGGATCTGCTGCCGGATCATTACAGCTTCGTGCGCGGCCTGGTGGACAGCGCCGACCTCTCGCTGAATATTTCGCGCGAGATGCTGCAGCACGACCGCCAGCTGAAGATCATCGCCAAGGCGCTCGAAAAGAAAATCACCGCCGAGCTGAAAAAGCTGCAGCGGGACGACCGTGAAAGCTATGAAAAATTCTTCACCGCCTTCGGCACCCAGCTCAAATGGGGGCTTTATTCCGACTACGGCACGCACAAGGACACCCTGCAGGATCTGGTGATGTTCCGCTCCTCAAACGGAGACAAGCCCGTCACGCTTGCGGAATACGTCGGCCGGATGCCGGAATCGCAGACGAAGATCCTCTACGCCGCCGGCGAAACGGTCGAGCGCATCGCGATGCTCCCGCAGGTGGAGGCCGCCCTTGCCCGCGGGCAGGAGGTGCTCTATCTGACCGAGGACGTCGACGAATTCGCGCTGAAGATGCTGCGCGTCTATGAAGAAAAGGAATTCGCGGACGTCTGCAAGGAGGACGCCGACCTCGGCACACAGGAAGAAAAAGAGGCGCTTTCCAAGGCGAACGAAGCGGCCGCCGATCTGCTGGCCGCCGTGAAGGACGCGCTGGGCGACGCCGTGGCGTCCGTGCGTCTGACGGACAAGCTCGGCGATCATCCCGCCTGCCTTGCCACGGAGGGCGAGCTCTCGGTCGGCATGGAAAAGACGCTCAACAAGATGCCCGGCATCGGCGACGAAAAGGTCAAGGCCACGCTTGTGCTCGAGCTGAACAAGGCGCATCCCGTGGTGCAGAAGCTGGAAGCGCTGCGCACGGACGATCCGGAGAAGCTCGCGGCCTACAGCAAGGTGCTCTATGCCAACGCCCGCCTGCTCAGCGGCCTTGCCGTCGAGGACCCCGCGGAATACGGCAAGCTCGTCGCCAACCTGATGGCGGAGTAAGCCCGCGCGCCGACCCCGGCGCAGAACAACCGCACACAAACCACACCCGCCGCGTCCGATCCACCGGATGCAGCGGGTGTTTTTGATTTTAGTCTTCGGTTCCTGCTTTCGCAATGCCTTCCGGTTTTAGGTGGACGCCGTATTTCCATACGACTTTTCCGCTGCTTTTTTCAATAATTGATACCACGGATCCGCAGACATCCGGAATCCTCGGACAATGTGACGTGTCAACCTCGATCGAAAAGTCATTCCAATTTCGGTATTTCAAAAGATCATAATGATTATAATCATACCATATTTCCCGCTTTAATCCGTCACTCTCATTCAATACATGCGGATATGACGCGAACAGCATCAGTTTTCTGATATAACCATAATAAACCTCCATGCTCTCTTCGTCGAGCAGGGAACCGCCGACATTGAGATAGTCATCAATCCCATAGCCCCAGCATTCACAAGCATCATCAGAAGAAAGTCCGTGATCGAGCAGCAGCCGAAGTGTTCGGAGAACGCACTCCTCCGGACGATATGGCAAATACCGTACCGGATTCCAGGCTCCGTCGACATCATAAGGAACTGCCGGCTTTGAAATATCCATTCCATAGCGCAGGAACAGATCTGTGATAGAATATAAGTCTTCCGGCATGATATCTTTATGAAGCAAATGATATACAAATGCACCATAAACATTATCATCCCCGTAATCATAGATTTTCCCCAGCGGTTCAGCGCCTTGTTTCAGCAGTGATTCGACCGCATCATAATCGATAACGTCTGCCTTGCATAATGCAAACAGCTTTGCATTCAATTCATCTTTCGATGGCATATGATCCCTCCCAAAGGATTGTTTTTCAAATATCAAAGCTCCCGGCCATTCAAGACCTGCGCGAAGGCAAGAAGCCGGGAGCCCGTGAAACACAACCGATCGCGCCTGCTTCGCAATTCACCGGCGACCGAGCGTGGGCGGTTATCACAAATCCTCCCAATCCTCATACCCGGCAAACAGCGCCGGGATCTGTGCCTCGGGCAGCTCCAGCACTTCGCCGAATCTCTCCAGCTCGATCCAATTGTAACCGAGATGACATTCAAACGACAGTTTCAGCCGTTCAAACGGCGGATGCGGAGGAATCAATTCCAGCGCATAAGATGTCATATAGGGTTTGCCGTTGTTGCCAAACGCGATATTCATCTGAAACCCGTCGATTTTCATGCCGATGGCCTTGCCGAACAGCACGTTGGCATTGCAGTTCGGCGGATTCCATTCGTCGATCCGCTTCCCCCACCATTCGTCGAATTGGCCCTCCCACTGCATGGCGTCCAGCTCCGCATAATAAACCTCGCCGTATTCATCGTCTTCAACTGAACTCAGCGAGATGATCCTGTCATCCTCCAGCCGGATCAGAAGCGGCGGATCGGTTTCGGCGAAGCAGCGCCGGATCGCGGGTTTCCAATCCTCCGGCAAGGCCTTGTATTCCGCAAAGCTGCGGCAGAGACAGGGTTCGATATAATTCGTGTTCATTCCCGTGAGTCTGATATCCTTGATCCGCAGACCGACGACGCCGAGCGACTGCAGTTTTTTCCGAAAGGCGTCTGCATCCGCTGTGAACGGCTCCATGCCGTAACGTGTCATTTCGCGTTTGAATATCAGAACGGGGTCCGGCTCCCGGTTCATGTTTTCCCTCCCTCCTTTCGCTCAAAGCGCACCTTCCACTCTGCCACGAACGCTTCCGCGTCCGCGCGATCCTCCGGGGTGTTGCTCCACCAACAGTCTCGAAATTCCGGATCGTTCATGATCGAAAGAATGGCAGGTTTATATGTCCTCGACAGCCGCACGTTTTTGATCAGCCCGACCGGCGTACTGTTGACGCAATGCTGTCTGCCTCTCCTGCTCAAGCCGATCACATCAATCTCATCCATGTCAAATTCCCAATACTTTCCGCACAGATAGACCTTTGTGCCGCCGGAATAAGCGACCGTGCCGTAGCGCAAAATACCGTTTTCATCAAGATGCGTTTTGACGACGTTGCCAACCACGCAGTATTGCCAGGGGGTCCTTTCAGACTGCTCCACAGGTGACGCCTCCCCTCTTTCTTCACTCCGTAGCTTTGAAATTATAAAGCGGCTTAATTATCTTAATAATCTCCGCGGTGGGATCAATGTTGTTCACGATATCATCCATCTTCTTATACGCCATCGGGCTTTCGTCGAGCGTGCCGCTGCAGATGCAGGTGGTGTAGACGTCCTGCATGCTCTCGGCGAATTCCTCAACGGTAAACAGCGCCTTCGCCTGCGTTCTGGAATACAGTCTGCCCGCCCCGTGCGGCGCGGAGCAGTTCCAGTCCTCATTGCCCTTGCCGACGCAGATGAGCGAACCGTCGCGCATATTGATCGGGATCAGCAGCAGCTCGCCCTGCCGCGCGGAGACGGCGCCCTTGCGGATGATATTGCTTTTGTGATCGATATAATTGTGGATCGTTTCAAACGAGCCGAAATCCGCGACCTCTTTGCCGAACATCGCGTTCAGAATGATCTTTGCCATCCAGTATCTGTTGAGAACGGCATATTGCTGGCAGATCTTCATATCCTTCAGATAACTGTCCCTGTAAGCGCCGTAAAGATAGCAGAGCTCCCGGGGGATCGGCGACTCCTTGCACTGATAGTCCTTTTTCAGCGCCTTGAGCGCGGCCTGGATCTCGGTTTTTCTGCCGGCCGCCTTGTAGCCCTCGATGATCTCCTTCTGCTTCTCAAAGAACCGGTCCATCCCTCTGTGAAGATCATAGGCCAGGGTCTGATAATGCTCCGCGACCTGCTTGCCGAGATTTCTCGAGCCGGAGTGGATCACGAGATACTTGTTGCCCTCGTCGTCTGCGTCGATCTCAATAAAGTGATTGCCGCCGCCGAGCGTGCCGATGCTTTTCTCGATCCGTTTGGTGTCTTTCAGGCTTCTGTAGCAATCCATCTCCTGCAGCGCGGGGAATCTTGCGATCCTGCCCGCGTGCACAAACGTCCCCGAAGGGATCCGCGTGCGGATCACCGCGTCGAGCGCGGCAAAATCGATCTCCGCCTTGCCGAGCATGACCGTCAGCATCCCGCAGCCGATATCCACGCCGACAATGTTGGGGATCACCTTGTCGCCGAGATCCGCCGTGAAGCCGATCACGCAGCCCGCGCCGGCGTGGGCGTCGGGCATGATTCTGATTTTGCAGCCCTCCGTGAAGCTCTGATCACAGAGGGCTTTGATCTGCTCCGCCGCGATTTCGTCAACGGAGTCGATGAATATTTTTGCGGTGTTGTATGCGCCGCTGATTGTCAACATCTTGCATCTTCCTTTCAGGCGGCGCATTTTCTTACGCCGCGATCTTTTGATATCGTTCGCTGCCGATGACTTCCATCATCATTTTATACGGGGACAGCTCGCCGCTCATCACCAGGTCAAACAGGCGCGGCGTGCAGCCGGAAACCAGCGCGACGCCGGCGTCGTTCATGCGCACCGGCAGATGGCCGTGGCGGCTGTCCACATTCCAGAATACGATGTTCGGCAGCTTGTAGCCGTGCGCCGTGAAGCGGGCGGCGGCGCGCTCGAAATTCGTGAGCGATGCGTTTTCCACGCAATAGTCGAACTCCATGTCGGAGATGAGATAGAGCGCGGACGGCAGCTCCTCCTGCGGGACGTGATGCCGGACCGCCGTTTCGAGGATCAGGTCAAACACGGCGTCGACGTCCGTATTCGCAATTTTATTGAACGAGCTGACATAGCGCAGGCGGTCGGCGAAGGTGTCGCCCTTGACCTCGATGAGCTCCGGATGCGCCGAGAACTCGATGAAATGGTTCGCAAACGCGCCCTTGTTGTGCTCCGCGAAATACAGGCCGAGCGAGAGCGCGACCGCAGCGGGCAGCGGATGGCTGCCGCCGTACATAGAGCCGGAGGTGTCGATGACCGCGAGCGCGTTTTCGCCGTTGCCGAAGTGCGGCAGCGACGCCCAGGTGGCGTTCAGGGTCGCCTTTTCTTCCGCGGTGATCTCCCGCATAAAAGACATCCGCCCGTTGCTGTAGCTGTAAACGAGATACGGCTCGACCAGCTCATAGGGCGCGAGCGTATCCGCGTGAAGCTTCGCTTCCCCTTTTTCCACACGCGCGAGGAAGGCGCTGTAGCGTTCGCCGTCGTTGCGGCTGAAGGCGGCGCGATACTTGAACATCGCCTTGGACGGCTGCTTTTCATAGTCAAAGGTGTAGTCCTTTTCGCGCAGGTTGTTCTCGATGATCCGGATCTTTGCCCGGAGCGCGACGAGGGTCTTTCTGTAGCGCGCGTCGGTCATGCCGAGGTGCTTTGCGATCTGCTTGGCATGGCGCACCGTTTCCGCGTTGCTCGCGTTGACCGAGGGCAGCCACTTGGCCAGCAGGGAGACGTCGCCGTTTGCCTTCAGCGCCGCCAGATCCTGCTGCAGCTGCGTTTCGATCACGCGCAGCGCGTCGCTCCTGCAGGGCGTATCCAGCAGGACGAGCAGGTCGTCCCACCGGCCGTATTCGGCAATATAGCCGATGTTCTTGCGCAGGGACTGCGGCTCGTTTTCCGCCAGCCATTTCAGGAGGATACGAAAAACGCGGCGCTCTCCCAAGCCGCCGCGCACATCTCTGCCGAAAAACAGAATTTTCATCGCAATGTCCGGGTCTTCGGTGAACGCCCGGAGAAAGCGAACGATGATATCCGTTTCGGTATTGCGGCGGATGGCGCCGATGGAAGCGAACAGGTCGAGGCAGTCGGCGCCCGTTGAACGGTAGGTGCGCGCGGCGTTTTCGGTATATGTTTTTGCAGCTTCGTTTTTCAGATTGTTCAGCATGATACTCTTCCTTTCTGTCCTTTTATTGTAATCAAAAACTTCGGCACAAAGCACGTTCCGGAAATCGATTGCTCATAAACGGATCTGGTTGCTGTTCGTGCTTTTTCCCGTCTTTTCGTGCCGTTCTTTCGGAAGCAGTCCCGGAGGGTCAGGTTTTCCCGCCTTGAAGCCCGGGCAAATTCAGATCAGACAGCGCGGTTTTCAAGACCGCGCCGTCTGCCGTCAGTTCCGGAAGAACGCCGTAAAAAACGCCGCCGGAAAACAAGGTGCAATGATTCACTGCGACATCTGCAGATTGCGTCGTCGGATAGTCCGTATGATTCGGTCGAATTGCATTGCTGTTTGCACCTTTTCGGTGCGGGGGCGGGAAATCAAGGCACCGCATTCGGGGTATGAGCCCGCCGAGCGGCTCTCACCGCTCTATCGCCGACGGCGCATTGCTGAATGTGCCTTTCCCGCAAGGCCCCCGCGGGGGTTATCATCAGCGCCCGATGATTTCCGGGCGCGGGATGAACGATCAGATCCGGCTTGCAATCGGGAGAAGAACTGCGTGACTCGCCGGATGCAAACCGGAGACAAGGCACAATTTTAGTAGGGTGTCCGCACCGTTCGGTGCTGACCCATCCAGATTACCAATCAGGAATTGCTGTAAGTGCCTTTCCTTTTGCCGGTTGCCCGGCCAAGACGCCGTTTCCTTATATCCCTTGCGGGCAAACTCCGGATTCTCCGGAGCCTCTTCTCAATCATGAAGAAATCGGTCTGATTGCTGTTGGCGTCTTAAAGCAAGATGCAAAATCGTTTTTCCTCATCCCCTTGGCATGCCTGCCGCAGGGTGCGGCCCACCGTCAGACGGTCGGCCTGGATGGAAGAATTGCTGTATGCATCTTCTGTTCAAAGCGCGTTTTTTTGCAAGCGGGAGTCGAACCCGCGGTTGCTTGATTTTCAGTCAAGTGCTCCCCGTGGAGCTATCGCAAATTCATTGGTTGCTGTCTGCGCTTTTCTTCCGTCAAGATACCTTTCATCAACCTCCGGGAATCGTGAACGATTGCTCCGGCATTCGGATGGCGGGACTGCTGACGGTATCTTTTGCTGTGCGGAGAGGCTGTTCCTATCGATAAAGCTGCTCGGTTCCGGCGCGGCGACGGTTGTCGCTTTGTTTCAAATGCGAAAACATGGACTCGCTCACATCTCCGGAGCTTAAAACGCAGCAGTTTTGCAGGAACCGGCCGCCTTGCGGCGGGCATTCGTCCGCGCCTCTCTGCACAGTGTGTTCGCCGCGCGGGCAGAGTTACTGTCTGCCGCGCGGCGGCAGGCGCCGCTGAATAGGCTCCAATTGCCGGTGGGCAGCGCCTGCAACCAAATCCTACCACCATCGACGGGGAAAATCACGGAAAAAAAGTTGCGAACTTGTGATTTTTGCTCACAAATCGCAACTTTTTTGTCTTATTAGCCGTTCTTTGATCAGTTGAATGAAGGATTCCGGCGCAACGACCCGGATCTTCGGACCGAAGGAAAGGATCCGGATCACAAGCTCGGTTTCATCCTCCCTGTTATAATTCAGCGTCACCCGGTAGAGGTTTTCGCCGATGCGCTCCGTCTGTTTTTCAAAATGCGCGAAGTGGAGCATCGTGCGCTCGAGCGCGTTGCGTTCATCCGTGACGTCAAACACAAGCGTCCGGATCTGCGGCTCCCGCGCGCTCACGCGCAGCCTGCCGCCCCGATACCGCTCGCAGGAGAGGATCCGGGCGACGTTGATCACCGTCGTGCCGGAGGCGCGGGCGATGATGCGGAATTTGTCATCCTTTTCGGAATATTCCAGCGTTTCGGGAAGCACATTCATCGTCACGGGCACGCCGTGGCGGTTCCGGATGACCATGTGCAGCGGATACCGGTTTCTGATCGCGTCGAGGGCCAGACGGAAATGCGCGATATACTCCGCATCCTCGTAAGGATCGCCGTCGTTGTATTGATCGTAGACGATGTAGTCCTCTTCGGTAAAGAGCGGCTCCACCGCTTCCAGACCGGAGAAATCCAGATCAAACAGCCGGATGCGCCTGTCAAGCGAAATCGCCTTGAGCCAGCGCTTCTCAAGCTCGGTGAGCGGCATGGTCGGCGTCTGCCGGAGCGGCGTGGAAAGATCGGCGTGCAGCAGCTGCCATTTCTGCGCCTTCAGCGCCGGGAGAATGGTGAGAAAGCTCTCGCCGAAGGCCGCTTTTTCCACGATCTCATTCAGGCGCTTTTCATCGAGCGTCCCCGCGACCGCTTCGGCAAGGATTTTCGCCACCGCGTTGTAATATACATTATATAATTCGCTGAAGATCATCCGCCGTCACCTCCGTCGATTTCATAGAGGCGATACAGTTCTTCCAGATCCTTCCTGAAAGTTTCCTCCACCGCGCGGTTGGTCATCTGCAGCGCCGTGATCCTGCAGATGAATGTGCGCATCCAGGGCAGAAGCTCGTTGCTGTCGGAAACGTCGGCGGTGAAGCGCGCGTGCCGCGCGTCAAGACGCTCGACCCGGCCGCAGCGCTTTTCGCGCTCCAGACGCAGGGGGATGTGCTGCTCGTCTTCATCGTAGCAAACCGTGAATTCAATATGCTCGAGCGTGCTGCGCTTTTTGTGCGCGCTCACGCCCCAGAGATGCGCCTGAATCCGGTTGCCCCATTTGCGCAGACTGTCATACTGCGGGAATGCTTCGCCGATTTCCACCGAACGGATATAGTCGACGCGCAGGGTCAGCAGGCAGCCCTTGTCGATATGGTACGCGAGCAGATGCTGCCGCCCGTTCTGCACGCTGATCAGGATGCGCAGCGGCACCAGGCGGAATTCCTTGCATTCTTTCGTGCGCTGCGAGATATTCTGCACCGTGACCGCCGCCTTCTGATGCATGGCGTCAAACAGCGCGCAGAGGATGCCGCTGTCAAGCGTCTGGGTGATATAATGATGCTTGAAGGAGAATACCTCATCCTCCGGCGCGACCTTGTCGAGCAGAAAGGAGCCGATCACGCCGCAGGGCGCGACCTCGGAAAAGAAATTCAGCGCGTCGGTGCATTCCAGCTCGGCGTCGGGCACGCGGCTGTAATAAACGGATCTGCCGACCTTGCGGGCGGAAAGGATCCCCTCGCCGACATATTCCTTGAGCTTTTTGCGCACGGTGGATTCGTCAAAGCTCATCGGCGCGTCAAAGCCGGAAAGATAGTCGTCATGGATCGCGTCGCAGAGTTCGCCGACCGTCATTTCGATATCGGGATCGCTGAGAATATCAAAAAGGATGAAATGCAGGGTGATGTCGCCGTCCGTGAAGCTCTTGGTTTTCCAGGCCCGGAACAGCGGGTTGTGGCGCGAAAGGCGGCTGTCGATCGAGAGGAAGACACGCTTGCCGTCCTCGGTCTGCCGGAATCCCATATAGTCGCCGAGCCAGCTTTCCATCCGGCGGCGCTCATCGTCATAGGAGCGCGCGCTCTTTTTATCATATTCGCTGCGGCTCTTGAAGCCGTAAACGTAGAAATCCCGCATGTAGTCGCGGATCCTGTCGAAATTCTTAATGAGTTCGCTGTATGCCATCCTCTCACCTGCCTTTCGTTCGGGGTGATTCTGTTGAAATGCTTGCGCCCGTTTCCTGCGATTGCATGAATTATAACATAGTTTTTTTCATAATTCAACAATCACCTGCGCGTCGATCTGTCTGCGCCGGCGATTCTCCGCGCGAAAAATCCGGCGCAGCCGAGGCCGCGCCGGATGCCGTGAATCTGTTGATTCCTTCCCGTCCGAACCGACGCGCGTGCGTGCGTCTGCATCGGCGGGGCGGTTAAATAGCCATCGTGTAAAGTAATTCTACTTTACGCTTCGCGCTTTCCCGTCGCCGCGGGTTCACTGCAGCTCCAGCGCCACGCAGGCGGGAGCGCCCAGGGCGCGGCTGCGTTCGTCCGGCTGGCTGCCGCCGACGAACAGCGTGATTTCCCCGTCCGGCTCCACACGTTTGCCGTCTTCCGTGACGGCCTTGATCCAGTAGCGGTCGACCTGGATCGCCACGGTCGCCTCCTCGCCCGGCGCGAGCGTCACGGGCTGCAGGCCGCAGAGCTGAAAATTCGGCGTCGCGGTGCGGCTGTCCGTATAGCGGGCGTAGACCTGCGCCTTCTCATTGACCGCGCGGGCACCGGTATTCTTCAGCGTCGCGGTCAGGAGGATGGACGTGTCGTCCATGGCCGAAACCGCGGCGGATTCATAGACCACCGTCGTATAGCTCAGGCCGAAGCCGAACGGCCAGACCGGCGCTTCCGTCAGATAGCGATAGGTGCGCCCGGCCATGCTGTAATCCGCCATCGGCGGCAGCGGGCGCTGCGCGCTGTAGAAGGTCACGGGCAGACGGCCGCAGGGGTTCGCCTCGCCGGCGAGCAGCTTCGCGAGCGCCAGACCGCCCAGCGCGCCGGGATACCAGCCGCAGAGGATCGCTTTGGCATGGTTGCGCACCTTCTCGCCGAGATCGACGGAGCTGCCGCAGAGCAGGAGCACCACGACGTTTTCGCACACGTCGCAGACCGCTTCGGCCAGCTGACGCTGCGCATCCGGCAGCAGAATGCCTTCTTTGTCGTCGCATTCGCCCTCGATCTGCGGATTCAGGCCGAGGCAGAGGATCGTCACATCGCTGCGCTTCGCAACGGCGATGCCGTCGGAGAGCATGTTGCGGTGGCCGTCCCAGTGATTGGCCTCACTGGCAAGATAGGCGGAGCCGGGCGAAACGCGCAGATCCGCTTTGGTGAAGACACGGCGGATGCCGTCCGCCGCGGTGATGTATTCCGAGGCCTTTCCCTCGTAGTTGCCCTCGAGCGCGGAAACGGAGAGCGCGTTCGGGCCGACCACGCCGATCTTCTGCGTCGTTTCCGGGTCGAGCGGCAGAAAGCCGTTTTCGTTTTTGATCAGCACCGCCGTTTCCAGCGCCGCGGCCAGATTCTGCGCGCGGTGCGCGGGGCAGTCCACCAGATCATAAGGCAGATCGGCATAGGGGCGCTCCGGCTCGAATTCGCCGAGCAGAAACCGGATCGTAAAGAGATGCTCGGCCGCCGCGGTCAGATCCGCCTCGTCGATCAGATCCTGCTCATAGGCCTCGATCAGATGGGCGTAGCAGTCGCCGCAGTTCAGGTCGCAGCCGGCCTTCAGGCAGACGGCCGCCGCCTCCGGCGCGGTTTCGACATAATGGTGATGCTGATAGATATCATTGATCGCGCCGCAGTCGGAAACAAAATAGCCGTCAAAGCCCCAGTCGCCGCGCACGGTTTCCGCAATCAGCGGATGCGCGTTTGCCGGAATGCCGTTGATCGCGCTGTAGGCGCCCATGACGCCGCTCACGCCGGCCCGGACCGTCTGCTCAAACGCGGGCAGATAGGTTTCGGCCAGATCTTTTTTCGACACGACAGAATCAAAGCCGTGGCGCTCCGCCTCGGGACCGGAATGCGCCGCAAAATGCTTGACGCAGGCGGAGGCCTTGAGGTATTCGCCCTCCCCCTGCAATCCGCGCACAAAGGCCTTGCCGAGCGTGGCCGTCAGGCAGGGATCCTCGCCGTAGGTTTCGTGCCCGCGCCCCCAGCGTGGATCGCGCACAAGGTTGATATTCGGCGACCAGTAGGTCAGCCCTTTGAAAATATCGCGGTCGCCCAGCGCGACGCTGTTGTTGTATTTCGCGCGGCCCTCGGTCGCGATGATCTCCGCCACGCGTTCAAGCAGCTCCGGGTTGAAGGCCGCCGCCATCGCGATCGCCTGCGGGAACACCGTGGCCGTGCCGGCGCGGGCCACGCCGTGCAGCGCTTCATTCCACCAGTTGTAGTCCTGAATGCCCAGCCGCTCGATCGCCGGCGCGTTATACACCAGCTGCGACATTTTTTCTTCCGCCGTCATTTGCGCGACCAGTTCCTTTGCGCGCGCTTTCGCCGTTTGCAGATCCATTATGCTTCCTCCGTTTTCTTTGTAACCGCCGTGTTTTCCGAATTGCGGAACACGATGAATTTCTGGAACAGGAACTCCGTGACCATGTTGATCACCATGGTGATGCCGAGCACGATGTATTCAATCGCGGGGAAGGCGGCGTATTTCGCCGTGAAATAATTGCCCAGCACAACGGAAACCGGCGTGAACACCAGATAATAGCCGAAGACCTTCAGCATGGCGATGGGGATGTTGTTGGCCGATTTGAAGGTGAATTTGCGGTTGAATGTAAAATTCCAGAGCACCGAGAGAATCAGCGCGATCAGATAAATCGGGCCGTACTCATTCTGCATGATGCGGGCAAAGCCCGGGCTGGACGCCATCGCGTTCTGAATCAGCGGCGTTTTGACCACGATCTCATTGAGCAGCGTGAAGCTGATCACCTGGATCAGCCCCGCCGAGGCGGCAAAGAGCGCATATTTGATGAATTGCAGGATCCCCTTTTTGGCGTTTGAGGGCTGTGCTTTTTCTTTTTCCATCCGGCGGCTCCTCCTTGCTTTTTTCCTCATTATAAAGCACAGACGGCGCGTTTGCAAGGGCGGGAACCAAATATTTTGCGCCGCATGCGCGCACGGCGAAAAAAATATTTTGATTTGCGGTTGACAAATGCGCAAAACGTGCTATAATGCAATTGATTAACAGCGTTAATCAATTCGGCTTTATTATCATTACCATAGAATCAAGAAAGGTTGGAACGAGCTATGAAGTATTTCCTTGACAGCGCCAAAATCGACGAGATCCGCGAGGCCTATGACACCTTCGGCATCGACGGCATCACCACCAATCCGAACCACATCATGAACAGCGGCAAGCCCTTCTTCACCGTCATCGGCGAGCTGGCCGCCTTCGTGAAGGAAAAGGGCCTCGAGGGCTGGGACGTGTTCCCGATCTCCGTGGAGATCAATCCCCATCTGGACGATGCGGATGAAATGGTCGCCATGGGCGCGAAGATCGCCGCCATGTGCCCGAACTTCGTGATCAAGATCCCCTGCACCGAAGCGGGCATCGCCGCTGCGCGCAGACTGGAAAAGCAGGGCGTGCGCACGAATCTGACGCTGGTCTTCTCCGCCTCGCAGGCACTGATCGCCGCGAAAAACGGTTCGCTGTTCGTTTCCCCCTTCATCGGCTGGAAAGAAAACAGCGGCGAGGACTGCACGCAGTACATCCAGGATATCGTTGACATTTACTCCAACTACGGCTACTACGGCAACACGCAGATCATCTGCGCGGCTGTGCGCAACGGCAAGCAGATCGTCGACTGCGCCGTGGCGGGCGCCGACATCGTGACCGCCGGCCTGCAGGTTTATAAAGACAGCTTCTACCACGCCTTCACCGATTACGGCCTTGCCAGATTCCAGGCGGCGTGGGATAAAACCATCACGGAGGAATAAGCGATGCGCATCGGGTTTATCGGTCTTGGCATCATGGGCGAATCCATGTGCGAAAACATCATCAAAAAGCATGACGACGCCGTGTATGTGTACGACGTTGTGGACGAAAAGAAGGAAAAGCTCGGCTCACTCGGCGGCATCCCCTGCCGCAGCGCCGCGGAGCTGGCGGAAAAGGCGGAAGCCATCATTTCGATGGTGCCGCGTTCGGAGCATCTGCGCAGCGTCTATGCGGAGATCCTGCCCGTGCTGGACGAAAGCAAAATCTGCATCGACATGAGCACGATCGACCCCTCCGTTTCCGTGGAGGTTTCCAAGCAGGTCAAGGCGAAGGGCGCGCAGTTTGCGGACTGCCCCGTCGTCAAATCCAAGCCCGCCGCCATCGCCGGCACGCTCGGCATCTATGCCGGCTGTGACGAAGCGCTGTTCCCGGTGATCCGCCCGATTCTGAGCTACATGGGCAGCAACGTCATCCGCATGGGCGGCAACGGCATGGGCCTCGTGATGAAAATCTGCCACAACGCGCTTGTGGCGTCCATCCAGAACGGCGTGAACGAAACGCTCGCGCTCGCGCAGAAATTCGGCATTGACGTGGAGGATTTCGCAACGGCGATCTCCTACGGCGGCGGCCAGAATTTCTATCTGGACGGGCAGTGGCAGAACCTGCGGGATGAAAACTGGACCACGGCTTTCTCGCTGGAAAACATGCACAAGGATCTCGGCATCGCCGCGCGCCTGAGCGAAGAGACCGGCTTTGCCATGCCGGGCGTGGCCAACTGCAAGGCCGTCTATGACAGGGGCATGGCCGCGGGCCTGGGCAAACTCGATTTCCGCACCACCTTCAAGGTCGTGAAGGGTGACGCCGATGCTTGAGAAGCTTAATGCCGTCAACGACGTGCCGGTGCGCTCCGTCTTTGATCCGGCCTTCGCACCGTACGGCCGCGTGCTGGAGGGCTTCGATTTTTCGCCGCTGTGCGCCTGGCTGACGCGGGAAACGGAGATTCCGGCGGAAGGCAACGTCTATGTGGCGTCCGTGCCGGAGCTGGAAGCGGTTGAGCCGCTGTTTTCGCAGGTGCGCGATCTGATCTACGGCGGGATGCCGATCCAGATCGGCTACTGCAACGGCCGCAACACGACCTACAACGGATTTGAGTATCATAAGGGCAGCGAAGTGAACGTTGCCGCAACCGATTTCTGCCTGGTGCTCGGCCATCTCTGGCAGGTGAAGGAGAACACCATCCGCACAGAGGACGCCGCCGTCTTTTATGTGCCGCAGGGCACGGCGATCGAATTCTATCAGACGACGCTGCACCTTTCCCCCTGCCGCACCTGCGACGCGGGCTTCCGGGATGTTGTGATCCTGCCGCGCGGCACGAATACGCCGCTGAGTTTCAAACCGGAAGGCGGCAGCGCGGAGACCCGGCTGCTGCTGCAGACAAACAAATGGGTGATCGCCCACCCCGACCGGGCGCCGCTGATCCGTCAGGGCGCATTCCCCGGCCTGATCGGCGAAAACAAAGAAGTGAAATACAGGTGATGACCATGTTTCAGACGCTCTATCTGCCCATCGGCGTGCCGACCTTCGATCTGACCGCCGCCGGCAAGGTGTTCGAGGCTTCCGCGGCGCTGCTGCGCAGCATCGACGCCGAAACCGCCGTGCCGCAGGAAATGCTGCTCGGCCTTGACAAGTTAAATACCTTTACAGAGGATAAAGATCCGGATCTTGTCGTGCTGCAGAACGTGACCTTTGCCAACGGCGCTTACACCGCCGAGGTCCTGCGCCGCTTCGACTGCCCCGTCCTGCTCTGGACGCCGCAGGAGCCCGCCGCCGATACCGGCCGGCTCAAGCTCAACGCGCTGACCGGCGCCTATTCCGCGGCGAATATGCTCACGGCCTGCCGCCGCCCGTTCAACTATGTTTACGGCGCGCCGGAGGACCCCGCCACGGCGGAGGCGATCCGCGCCGTCTGGCAGGCGGCAAAGCTCAAAAAGGCGCTGCGTTCGCTCACCCTGCTGCAGATCGGCTACACCCCCGAGGGTTTCGGCTTCGGCCGCGCGCTGGATCATGAGATCACGCGCACCTTCGGCGCCCGCCTGCTCTCCATCGAGGCGCGGGAGCTGATCGAGCGGGCAAAGAGCTTCAGCGACGCGGACGTGCAGCCTTATCTGGAGGACGCCCGCAAGCGTATCTGCAAGCTGGACAGCATCAACGAGAAAAACGTGCTGGATTTCGCGCGGCTGTATAAGGCGTATGCGGAGTATATTCGCGATAACCGCATCGGCGCAATCTCCAGCCGCTGCTGGCCGGATTTCTTCGTCTCCTTCGGCACTCCGGTCTGCGCGGTGCTGGCAATGCTGAATGATCTCGGCGTGCCCGCGGCCTGCGAAACGGATACCTACGGCGCGCTCTCGATGTATCTTGCCGCGGAGCTGACCGGCAAGCCGGCCTTCTTCGGCGATCCCGTGGCGCTGAACAAAGAGGAGAACGCCGTCACCTTCTGGCACTGCGGCACCGCCGCCTGCTCGCTCGCGCGGGAGGATACCGGCGCGGAAGCCGGCGTGCACTGCAACCGCCGGATCGGCCCGACCCTGGAATTCGGCTGCAAGGCAGCGCCCTGTGTCACGATCGTGCGTCTGGGCAAGGACGCCGACGGCAACTTCCGTCTGCTGACCGCAACGGGCGAAGCGCTCGATCGGCCGAAGCAGTATTTCGGCACGTCGGTCGTCGTCCGGACCGCCTGCGACGCCGAAGCCTTCGTGCGCGGCGGCGTGGAATACGGCTGGGAGCCCCATTTCGCGGTGGCGATGGGCGATATCTCCGCCGCTGTAAAAGCACTGGGCAACATGCTCGGCATCGAGGTGTTTTCGTTTTGATCCTTGCAAAAATCGGATTTCTGATCGTCGTCTTTCTTTCAAATATCATCCAATGCGTCACCGGCTTTGCCGGCACGGTGCTGGCCATGCCGTTTTCGATCATGCTGGTCGGCTTCGGCACGGCCAAACCCATTCTGAACGTGCTGGGCATCGCCGCGTCCGTCGGCGTTGTGATCCAGCACCGCAAGGTGATCCGCTGGCCGACGTTCGGCGAGATCCTCGCCGTGGCGCTGCCGGGCATGGCGCTGGGCACCTATCTGCGTCCGCAGCTGATCGGGTATGAGGTTTTGCTTTATAAAGCGCTCGGCCTGATCGTGCTTGCGTTTGATCTGATGAATGTGATCTCCCTGCGCACCAAAAAACCGATCGTCGGCGAAGGCAAAGCCGTCGGTTATCCCCTCCTCGCGCTCGGCGGCGCGGTGCACGGCGTCTTCACCTGCGGCGGGCCGCTGATCGTGACCTATGCTTCGGTGAAGCTGAAGGAAAACGAGCAGTTCAGCGCAACGCTTTCCATGGTCTGGATCGTGCTCAACTCGATCATGTTCATTACGGATCTGGCCGCCGGCTGTTTTGTGCGCGAAACGAATCAGCTGCTGTTCGCCTGTCTGGCGCTGCTGCTGATCGCCCTTCGTCTGGGTCACCGGATCGCGGAAAAGCTCAGCCGCAAGTCCTTTATGGTTTTGACGGATGCGCTCATGGCAATCAGCGGCGTATCTCTGTTGGTGAAATAATATGAACGACACCGGATACAATCTGCGCTCCATGCGCACGGAAAATAAAAAACTGCTGCTTCGCCTGCTGGCCGCCCGCGGACCGTTGAGCCGCAAGGCGCTCGCGGAAGCGGCGCAGCTGACCCCCGCCGCGGTTTCCAAGCTCTGCACGGAGCTGATCGCCGAGGGCCGCGTGGCCGAAACGGCGCCTGCGGAAACCGCCGGCGCCGGCCGCCGGGAAATCCCGCTGCGGCTGTGCCTGAAGGAACAGCTGATTCTCGGCGTCAACGCGGAAACCACGCAGATCAGCTACGCGCTCTGCACCCTCGACGGGCAGCTGAAGGCGCTGCTGCAGACGCCCTTCACGACCGGAATTGCAGCCGTTGTGGAAACGGCGCAGAGCTTTCTCGCCGCGCATGCGGTCGCGCCGGAAACGCTGTTCGCCGTCGGCGTGTGCGTCGTCGGCGCGGTCAATACCGGCAGCTACGGCCTGTGGGACGCGCAGGCGGTCCGCAAGGCGTTCGACGCCGCCTTCCGCCGGCCCGTCGCAATCGAAAACAACGTGAAAGCCTTCGCCCTCGGGCAGGCGCAGCTGCGCGGCGCGGGCAAGGGCGCGACGCTCTTTTTCAAATGGGGGCCCGGCGTCGGCTCGGCGATCCTGTCGAACGGCACGGTGCTTTCCGGCGCGGAGAGCGGGCTTGCGGAAATCGGGCATTATATCGTCCGGCCGGACGGCAAGCCCTGCCGCTGCGGACGGCGCGGCTGTCTGGAGGCCGAGGCCGCCGTCAACGGCGTGCCCTCCCCCGCCGTGATCGATACGGTCGCGCTGGCGCTGGCCAACACGGCGACGATTCTCGAGGCGGACGAAGTCGTCTTTTTCGGCACGCAGTTTGCCGACCCCGCCGTGGCTGCGGCACTCAAGGCGCGCATCCTGCATTACAATTCCACGCTGCCGCCGGCGGCGGTGCTGACCGCGCCGGAAAACGACCGGCTCGCCTACATCGGCCCCGCGGCGCTTTGCGCGGAACGGTTCTTTTTTGTCTGAACCGGTTGCAATTCCGGAATGCATCCGTTATAATAGAAATACCAGATTCTGCTTGTGAAAGGGGCTTTTGTATGTCAACCGCGCAACAAACCTACGGCATCAAGCTCAAGGACAAGATCGGCTACGCGCTCGGCGACGCCGGCGGCCTGCTGACCTTCTCCCTGATCGGCGCATTTCAAAACAAGTTCTATACCGATGCGCTCGGCATCAGTCCGGCCAAGATCGCCGTCCTGATCCTGATCGCCCGCATCTGGGACGCGATCAACGATCCGCTCTGGGGCGCGTTCATCCAGTCGCGCAAGCCCAGCCCGAAGGGGCAGTTCCGCCCCTGGATCATCGGCTTCTCGATCCCGCTGGCGGTTTCCGCCGCGCTGATGTTCCTCAAAATCCCCGGCGTGAATTATCTGGCCTATGCCTACATCACCTATATCCTCTACGGCATGATGTATACGGCAGTCAATATCCCCTACGGCTCGCTGGCTTCCGTTGTCACAAGCGACGAGCTCGAGCGCTCCTCGCTTTCGATGTGGCGCTCGATCGGCGCGGGCGTCGGCGGTCTGCCCGGCACCATCCTGCTGCCGATGATCGTCTACACCACCACCGGCAAATATGCCAACGGCACGGACATCAAGGCGCTGGATGAATCCAAGCTGTTCTGGTGCGTGCTGGCGCTGTCCGTCCTGTCTGTCTTTGTCTATTTCCTGCATTACAAGATGACAAAGGAGCGTGTGGCGCCGCAGAAGAAGCTGAAGGATCAGAATTACAGCGCGATCGCGACCATCCGGGCGCTTCTGAAAAACCGCGCTTTCATCATGCTCTCGCTCGCTTCCATGCTGCTGATCGCCTTCCAGTTTTATTATCAGTCCGCTTACAACTATCTGTTCACCGATTATTTCGGCAAACCCGGCTTCTATGCCTTTGTGACGATCTGCACCTACGGCCCGATGGCGATCTTCATTCCGATCATGAACAAGCTGATCCGGAAGTTCGGCAAAAAGGAGCTGTGCGCGGTCGGCATGGCCTTTGCCGCCGTTGTGAATCTCATTCTCTTTTCGCTGCGCGGCACCCCGCTGGCACACAATCCGGTCGTCTTCCTCGTGTTCACCTTCTTCTCCGGCCTCGGCCAGACCTTCCTTGTGCTGGAAGTCTGGGCGCTGGTCATGGATACGATCGATTATCACGAGGTGCGCACCGGCAAGCGCGAGGAGGGCATGGCCTACGCCTTCTTCTCCTTTACCCGCAAGCTCGGCCAGACCCTCGCCGGCGTCGGTCTGAACGTGCTGCTCGCAAAAATCGCCTATAACGGCGAGCTTTCCAAGCAGGGCATCGCGCTGAGCGACGAGGTGCTCTCCAAGCTCTATGATATTTCCACGCTCGTGCCTGCGATCATGCTCGCGCTCATGGCGATCCTGCTCTTTGTCGGCTACGATCTTTCCAAGAAAAAGCTCGTGACCGTGCATGAGGAGCTCGACAAGGTCCGCGCTGCGGAAGAAGCATAACATAATGATTGACCCGCACTGTCCCCCGACGGTGCGGGCCGTTTTTTCAAAGGAGGGAACCCCGGATGGCTGCTGCATTCCCGAAACGGCATCTGGCCGCGCTGACCGCCCTGCCCGGGCTTGCGGGGCTGCTGCTGCGCGCGCTGTTCACCGGCAATTTCCGGCGCGTGGGCGCGCTGCTGCTCGTGCTGCCCCAGCTGCTGTTCAACGTCGTCGGCGACACGCCGATCACCCCTTACAAGGATCCGATCGATATGACGCAGTTTTCACTGGTCTGGTCGGATGAATTCGATCACGGCTTCGATACGGCGATCTGGCAGGGGCATTATGTCTACGGCGAGAACGACACGCAGCAGCGCGACGTCGCCTGGTGGAACCGCGAACAGATCAGCTTCACCGACGACGGCTGCCTGGTGCTGACCGTTGAATACAGGGAGGACGGCCCCGCCGGCGCGCATTATTATGCCTACGGCATGGAAACAAATCCCAACAAAAACTACAGCGGCGACCACGTCGGCTACGAGCAGCTGTACGGTTATTTTGAGATCCGCTGCATTTTGCCCAAGGGCGTTGGCATCAACCCGGCCTTCTGGCTGCTGACGGACGGCATGTGGGCAGACGACACGGACGGCGGCGTTTCCGGCGCGGAGGTGGACGTGTTTGAAACCGACACCGACCGGCAGCCCGGCGACCGCTTCTACGGCTCGGTCTTCCACACGATCCACGTGGACGCCTACGGCGACGCCCACCGGCGGGAGATCCAGGGCTGGTTTTACGCAAACAATCCCTATGAGGAATTCAACACCTACGGCGTGGCGTGGAATCCGGACGGCTACACCTTCTATATCAACGGCGTCGAAACGGCGCACACCGATTTCGGCGGCGTGTGCGCCGTGCCGCTCTATCTGATCATTTCCGTGGGGGTCGACGAGCGGATCGCGCAGAACGATCAGCTGCCCGCGCGGATGATCGTCGATTATGTGCGCGCCTATCAGTATAAAAATTTGCCCGCGGTCTAGACAAAGCGCGCAAGTTTCGATATAATAGATTTATCATAAGTGCGGAGGAATCATCTATGCTGAAAAACAATATGATCTGGGTGGCAAACAACGACGCAGGCGAAAACCTGTATCTGCTGCCGAAAATGGCCAACCGCCACGGCCTGGTCGCCGGCGCGACCGGCACGGGCAAAACCGTCACGCTCAAGGTGCTCGCCGAGACCTTCAGCGACATGGGCGTGCCCGTCTTCATGGCGGACGTCAAGGGCGACGTGGCGGGCATGATGCTGCCCGGCGTCGACAGCGAGAGCATGCAGAAGCGCATTGCCAAATTCGGTCTGGACGAGGTCGGCTTCCATTACACCGGCTATCCCGTCACGCTCTGGGATCTGTTCGGCCAGCAGGGCATCCAGCTGCGCACGACGATCTCCGAGATGGGGCCGCTGCTGCTCGCGCGCATTCTCGGCCTGAACGAAACGCAGAGCAACATCCTTTCCATCGTGTTCAAGATCTGTGACGACAACAATCTTCTGCTGGTCGACACCAAGGATCTCAAGGCGGCGCTCGCCTATGTGGATGAGCATTCCGCCGATTTCGCCGCGGAGTACGGCCGCATCAGCAGCGCCTCCGTGGGCGTGATCGTGCGCGCGATCGTGGCGCTCGAGAGCGAAGGCGCCGACACCTTCTTCGGCGAACCCGGTCTGAATATCGCCGACTGGCTGACGCAGGACTGCGGGCGCGGCATGATCAACATCCTCGACAGCTCCTCGCTGATCAACAACGGCAAGCTCTATTCCACCTTCCTGCTCTGGCTGCTCAGCGAACTGTTTGAGATGCTGCCCGAGGTCGGCGATCTGGACAAGCCGAAGCTCGTCTTCTTCTTCGACGAGGCGCATCTGCTCTTCAAAGATACCTCCAAAGCGCTGCTCGACAAGATCGAGCAGGTGGTCAAGCTCGTGCGCTCCAAGGGCGTGGGCGTCTATTTCTGCACGCAGAATCCGCGCGACATTCCGGACGGCGTGCTCGCCCAGCTCGGCAACAAGATCCAGCATGGTCTGCGCGCCTACACGCCGACCGATCAGAAGGCGGTCAAGGCGGCGGCGCAGTCCTTCCGCGTCAATCCCGCATTTGACGCCTATGAAACGATCCTCAATCTCGGCACCGGCGAAGCCGTCGTTTCCTTCCTGGATGAGAAGGGCATCCCCACCGTGGCGGAGAAGGCGTATATTCTGCCGCCGCAGTGCCTGATGGCGGGCGTTTCGGACGCGGACCGCGACCGCGCGATCAAGAGCAGCCTGCTCTACAGCAAGTATACCAACCCCGTGGACAACGATTCCGCTTATGAATTCCTGCAGCGCAAGGGCATCGCAGACGCCGAAGCGGCGGAGGAAGCCGCGCGCAAGGCGGCGGAGGAAAAAGAAGCCGCCAGGCAGCAGGCGCTTGCGGAAAAGGAAGCGGCCAAGCAGGCGGCAGCCGAAGAAAAAGCGGCAGCCAAGGCCGCCGCGCAGAAGGAAAAGGAAGAGCAGAAAGCGAAGGAGAAGGCCGAAAAAGAGGCGCAGAAGGCCAAGGATAAGAAGAAGAAGGCCGTCAACAACGCCGCGAAATCCGTCGGCAACTCCGTGGCCGGCACGGTCGGCCGCGAGGTCGGCAAAGCGGTCGGCTCCAATTTCGGCAAATTCGGCAAGACGCTCGGCGGCAACCTCGGCGCCAGCCTCGGCCGCGGCGTCATCGGCACGCTGTTCGGCCTGAAAAAGTAAAATTCAAAAGAACGAATAATAATATGGAACCCTGTACGAATCTGTGTGTACAGGGTTCCTTGTTTTTTATAAGATTCCAGGGTCGATATCAATTTCTTTTTTACAGTTCGGGCAAATATAATCATTTGTATCGCCATTCCGCTTCATATATTTGATTGTAAAATAGACTGCGCCAACGGGAGGAAGCACCAAAACCAGGAAAACACCCGTTATGATCTCATGGGTTGAAAATAGTTTTTTCTTTTCCGGGACGCCGTACACCCCGCAATGCGGGCAACGCAATTTCATCAGTTCCGAAATATCAACCGGAGGAAGCCCCGGCGAAACGGCTGAGTTGCAATAAAGACAAATTGTAGCGCTGTCTGGAATCTCTTTTCCGCATTTTGGACAAAACATAGCAGTCTCCTTTTAAAAATGGTTTGCATAGTACATATCTGCGATCCGTTGCTCTGTGATCAATCTCTGTGTTTCCAAAGTCTGAAGATCGTGAAGATGTGCCATTGTTTCTTTATGCCGTTGAGCTTCTTCCCAGCGAGCCGAGGCAGCACGGCTTTTTTCGATTTCCGCGTCAGAAGCTGCAATGGCGGCCTCACGCTGAAAACGATCAAATTTATTGATTGCCGAATTCAGAGTCGCACGGGAATCGGTCTGCAGTTCACCAATGACAAAATTGACCGCAGAAAGATCCCTAAAACAATCTTTGACGTTAAAGTCCGAATAGATTTTCTCTAATAACTGCTGCGCGTAAGCGATTTTTTCTTGTAAGAAAGGAAGATAGGGTTGGAGCCGGTGCATAAATTTTTCTGCTTTTTTGCTTTCCTTTTTTTCATCTTTCTTGACTTTTTTAATCAAGGAACGATTGAGAAGAAAGAGCAGAAACAGATCAACGAGCACAACAATGACGATACCCAAAACAGGCTGTTGAACAATATCGATAAAAAACATGATTGCGAATGCAGATACGCCGTAAATCGGGATGAGCAGGAAAAGATTCAGAAGCGCAATCAGTCCATAACGCACCCACTTGTTTCCGGATACGGAAGTTGAAGCGGATTGCATACGATTCTGGATAACGGTATAATTCTCCTTCATTTGTTTCTGGTAGTCTAAGCACATCCGGATATTATCGAGAACAATAATTTGATCCTGACGGCTCATTTGCTCCAAAGACGCCAATTCTTTTCCCCCCTTTTAGTCCGAAATACGCTAATGTAACGTAATTATAACATTGAATTATGCTATTGTCAATACGTTAATAAAACGTATTGGGGATAGATATGAAACAAATAATATTTAACGGGAAGAAAAATGTGATTGCTGATCAGGTGCGTTTGTTGCGTATCCGTCGTGGACTCTCGCAAGTGGAGCTTGCTGCAAGAATGCAAACGCTCGGCTGCAACGTTGATCAGCAAATAATCAGCAAAATCGAAAAGAATCAGCGGCAGGTAACGGACTATGAATTGGCGTGCTTTTGTATTTGTTTAAAGGCTGAGGCCGCTGCGTTGCTGAAAGATTTTTTTGCTTCGATCGAAAGCATATAGATTCTGTTATTTTATATGCATGAAAAAAGCGCTTATGGATTTCCGCAAACGCGGGCGTCCGTAAGCGCTTTCTTTTTTGAAATGGTCAGCAGAGCAGGTTTTTCAGCGCAGTGTGCCAAACGTCGAAAAGCATTTCGAGCAATTGCGGTAGCGTCACGACCCGCGCGCCGGTGGAGACGGTTCTGTTCTCCACAAAGCCGCAGACGGCGCAGGTGCGGTGCGATTCCCGATAGCCCGGCGTTGAGAGCGCGTAAGCGCTCCATGCGCCGAAGTCATGCCCGAGGGCGGGGAAGACGGTGTGAACGGTTTTGCCGCAGCGGCTGCAGACCGCATCGGTATACCCGTCTTCTTCGCAGGTCGCGTCCACCTGCGTGACCGACCATGCATGGTCGCAGCTCGTGAGCGCCTGCACGCAGACATTGCACAGGCCGCTGTCAAACGCCGAAAGCTGATACCAGCTGTTGTTGCCGGAGAAGGACGGGATATACGCATAAGACTGCTTGCTCTGGCTCGCGTAGGTGCGTCCGTCGTCCATGCCGTTGTATTCCACCGGAATGACGGCAATGCTGGCGTTGTAATCGCTGTTGTACATTGCGGTGTATTCGATCACAACCGAGAAATAGCTGCCCGCGGCAAGCGGGATCGCCGCATTCAGATCCACCGTATGATAGCCCGCGTTGGTCAGGGTCAGCGTCTGCGTCAGCAGCGGCGAGCCGCGCACGGGCGAATTATAGGTGCTGTAAAGGCTGTAGACCGAGATCGTCACCGTCTGCGCCGGCATCACGGTGTAAAACGCCACGGCCTGGAGCAGCTCCTTGCTCTTTGCCCGGAACACGTTTGCAACCTTGCTGTTGCCCGTGGGCGTCAGGCTGGCGTTCCACCCCGCGCCGTTATAGGTGTAATTATACTGATAGGCCTCCGTCGACTGCGCGGTGAAGCCGACCGTGTTGCACAGGGAAACGTCCGCATAAGAAAGCCAGAAATAGCCCCTGTTATGAAAATAGGTGCCCCAGCTGTCCTTGACCAGCCACGCGCCGTTGACCGCCGGTCGGCAGCCCTGCTTGAAATTGGCGGCGCTGTAACTGTCATCCCAGCCGATCAGCGTGATCTGATGGTTGGGCGATTCCGTGCCGTTGTAATAATAAGCGCTGTTGTATTCGTAGTTTTCATCGTCCATATAAATGGTGGCCGTCACTGCGCCGTGGGTCAGGATCCACTGCTTGATCGCCGCAGCGCTGCTCAGCTCCTCGGCGGAGCGAATCACTGCCCCGCTGTCCGTGGTATAGCGGTCAGCCGCGGCATAATTGCCCATGGTGGAGGCACTGTAGGGCGCATAAGGGAAGCTGCTCTCCCGCGCAATGCCGCCCCAGCGGGACAGCTCCGACGTGGCGATCAGCCAGTTGCCGCCGGTCATGTAGGGCTCATCCACGGTATAGTCGTCGCCGCAGGTGCCGTCCGCCGTATCCGTTACCAGCGCGTGGTTGGCGAACCACGCCAGATGCGCCTCGGAATAATCGGCCGTCAGATCGGCAAAGCCCCCCGCGATCGCGTCGCTCTCCAGCGCGGCCAGCGTGGAGAAGGCCCAGCAGGCGCCGGTCGCGCCCTGATTGCGCACGCCGGTCACAACGCCGGCCGAGCGCGCGTCATAGGCGGTCGGCAGCTGCGCTTCCGTCCTGCGCGGGCCGCCGGCTGCGGCCGCGGCGGAAGACAGCGTGACCTGCGCGCCCGTGGCGGAATCGGTGAGATGATAATTCAGATAACCGCCGTTGGATTCCGTTTCCAGCAGGAGCATCGGCAGCGTGGCGGACGCCCCCGCCGAACCGGGCACGGCACAGACAAAGAGCATGCAGGCGCAAAGCAAAACGGCCAGTCGTTTTTTCAGCGTTTTCACCGAACCACCCCTTTCTTTCTGTCTGTGCGGCGTACGCCGCCGATCTTTCTTCTCTGATTATATTTTATAGAAAATCATCACCGTTTGTCAAGCGGAAGATGAAAATTCGCGCTCAAAAGCGCAGATCCGTGACCGTTTTCAGCGCAATCGGCAGCTGTCCCTCCAGCAGGAGCGCCTGCGCCCGCAGATCGATCGCGGCCAGCACGCCGCAGCTGGTGCGGTAAGCGCCGCCCGATTTTCTCCCGTCCGGGCAAAACACGGTGACCGTGACCGTCGGCCGCGCCGGCAGAAGGCGGCACAGGCAGGCGAGCTTGCGGTCCAGCTCCTCCAGCGCCGCCTCGTCAAGCACCGGCGCCGGCGCTGTGGCGCGCCCGGTCTCCGCGATCAGATCCTCATAGCCGGTCAGCGCCGCGAAGGGTGAGAACTGCGCCGCACGCTTGCGCCGGGACATCTGCGCGCGCCGCACGGAAACCGGGTGCGGCAGATCGATGATCTGTGTATATTTTCGTCTGGCGTCTTCCATGGCTTGCCTCCTTTTGCGTAATCCGATTGCGCATTTACGCTTATATCGTACTACAATTTACGCAAAATGTCAAGCCCCTGTCGATTTTCAGACGGCGTGCCGTGGTTGCGCCCGGCGGGACCGCCCGCTTCCGCCGCATAAAAAACCGCCGTGCCCCTGTTCCGGCAGGGGTTCATAACCCAGTGTTGTCGAAAAGAGCGCCCTTCCCGCGCACTTGCAGTTTTTTCGGCTTAAGATACGTCAAGTATCCCTGCGCCGAAGAACGGCGCAATTGCACGCAAATTGCATCTCTTTTCGATGGATACAGTTTTGCGGGAGCAGAAATTGTTCAGAAAAAGGAAAAGCCGCACTCGGCATACTTGATGTATGTCAGTGCGGCTTTGACGCATTTATGGGCGATTTATGCCCCGCAAAACCAATACTGGATTATGAAACGCTGCCGTCTCCGGCGCACAGCGGAAGTTTTCGGTTTGCGGATCAGTCCTTGCGCAGAAAGCCCTGCAGCAGCGTCGGCAGCAGCGAGGCGGAATACTTGGAAAGCGCGTATTCGCCGTTGCACAGGCACCAGTCGCTCAGGATCGCCCGTTCGCACAGGGCGTAGGCCTTCACCAGCTCGTTGACGGAAACCGCCGGGTCAAATTCCCCGTTGGCGAAGCCCTCCACGGCGATGCGCCGCAGAAGCTTATAATACGTCCGGTTGCGGTCGAGCAGGTTCTTATCCCCCTTGAGCGTCAGCTGGGAGGAATAGAGCATGGTCAGCAGATCCATCGGCACGCTGTTTTCGATCATCAGAAACAGCTCGCGGTTGAGATACAGCAGCTTTTCAAAGGCGCTCATGTCGGCCGGCAGGGTCGGCGCGAGCGCTTCATACTTGCTGTCGAACAGATAGGAAAGGGAGCCGACCAGCTCCGCCTTGCCGTCAAAATAATGATAAAACGAGCCCTTGGAGGTCGCGGAGCGCTCCACGATATCCTCCACGGTCGTGTTTTCGTAGCCCTGCTCATAAAACAGCGACCAGGCGGCGCTGATGAGCTTCAGTTTGGTGCTGCCCGCATCTTTTTTCGGCATTGCGCGGTTCCCCCTTTTCTTGTTTGCGCTCCCGCCGGAGCGTGAAAGCGGGCGCCGTTTCGGGAACGGCGCCCGCCTGCAGGATCATCAACCGAAAAGCGGCCTGAGCTTGGTATTCCAGAGGTCGACGAAGAAGTTCTTGACGCTGTCGATGATGCCCTGGAGCTTCAGCAGCAGCATGCGGAACGCGTTGCCCTCAAACAGCTCTTCGACCGTGTAGGTTCTGGTCGTATAGGTCGAGGGATCCGCTTTGCTGACCGTGATGGTGCGGAAGCCGCGGTTCGCGTTATTATAAGAAAGATAGGTCATGCCGGGCGAAGAAACCAGGTCGATGCCCTCATAGGGCACGATATAGCTGTTGATATGATCGTGGCCGAAGAAGAGCGCGATCACGTCGCCCTGGCGCACCATGGAATCCACCTGCGCATAGGCCGGCTCAAAATCCGGATTCGGCGGGCAGGGCGGTTCCCCGAGCCAGTTCGTCGCGGGATCCACGTCGTCGGGCAGCGTATAATACTTGCCGTAGCGGGTGATGGCGCCTTCCGTGCCCTTGGGCACTTCCTTGAGCGCGCGGTAGATCTGCGGGGGCACGATGTGCTGGAACGCGATCGAGGGCACGGGCGTGCCGCCGTTTTCCGCCTTGAGCGCGTTGGAAACGCCCTCGTACCATTCGACCTGCTCGGGCAGCACATAGCCGTAACCGCCGACGCTGTTATCGGGATTATAGTTGCCGGAATCGAAGCACCAGACGTTGAACAGCACCTGATTGCTCTCTTCGGAAGCGAAAACGGGGATGTTGTAAGTGCCGACGTTCTTCATGGTGTTGCCGTCGACGGTCTTTTCCGCAACAACGCCCTTGCAGCCGATGAAGCAATCGTATTCCATATACACTTCCATCTGCGCTTCCTTGTCCATGGCGGTGTTCTGATCGTCGTGATTGCCGTAAACAGCGGCGACGGGAATGCCGTATTCTTCAAAGATCTCCATGAACTGACGGATCGCAAGCTCCGGCATGCTGCCGAGGGTGCAGACATAGCCCGCGATATTGTCGCCGGTCAGCATGATCAGATCGGGCTGCGTCTTTTCCACGGCGGCGCGCAGCGTTTCCTTTGCGAGCGTGGTCAGCAGGGCGCCGTCCTGAATATCCGCCACCTGCAGAATGGTGAATTCTCCGTTTTGATTGAAGGTCAGGTGCGCGTTGACCGGGCGTTCAAAGCCGATCTCCGCCGTATCCGCGGCCATGCTCGGCGCGGTGCAGGCGAAGAGCAGCACGCAGCTGAGCAGAATGCAAAGAATGGTTCTGACCCTGCGGGCGGTTCGGGTTTTCATAGGGATTCCTTCCTTTCTGCGGCGTCCGGCCGGACTCAGTTCTCGTCCTCTGCGCCGGGATTATAAGTGTAGGTATATTCGTATCTGCTGCGGGAGGTCGTGGTTTCCTCGTCCTCCTCGTCTTTCTCCTCGTCCTCATCATCGTAGGAATAGGAAGAGCGGCGGGTGGTTTCGTCCTCGTCCTCGTCGTCGGACGTGGTCTGCTGCGGCAGGGTGTTGATCTGCAGGATGACTTTGGTGCCGCGGTCGTAGCTCTGGTTGGCAAGCGGCGACATCTTGAGCACCGTGTTGTTCGGCGCGGACTGATCGGCGGACTCGGTCTTTATGACCTCGAAGCCGAGATCGGTCAGTTCCTTTTCGGCCTCCTCTGCGGTCTTGCCCTCCACATTCGGCAGCAGGAGCAATTCCTTGCCGTTGCTGACATAGAGCGTGATCACCGTGCCCTGCGGCACGTCGGTATCCGGATCGACGCTCTGCCGCACGATATAGCCGACAGACACCTCGTCGTCATAGACGAATTCCTGCACGAACTGGAAGTTGTTTTTGAAGACCGGGTTGGAGATGACGTCGTAGTAGCTGCGGGTGACGAAATCCGGCACCTTGACCGTTTCCGCCTGCGCGGCGTCCGTGGTCTGCGCGGTGTTGTCCAGAAAGCTGAAGGAATACTTGTCCTTGAACACCGTGAAGGAAAGCAGCGCGAAAATGCCGAGACCCAGCAGCAGGGAGAGCAGCGTCGTCAGGAAAACGACTGCGCCGCCGCGCACCGGTTTTTTCGGTTTTGCGGCGCGGGTCGAACCGCCGGACGCATGCGCGGCGGGCGGCGTCTGCTGATACTGCCCGCTGACCGCCGTTGCCACGGGCGAGGCGGAAAGCTCGGCGCGCAGCTGCTCCACGGTGCGCGTGCGGTCCTCCGGCAGGATCTGCAGCGCGTTGACCAGCCCGTTGATCACATAGGCGGGCAGCGCCTCCGCAAATTTGCCGGGCACCATCAGGCGGTCGTTCTGGATGCGCTCGCGCGCGGAGATCGGATCGCTGCCGATCAGGGTGCGGTAGAGCACGGCGCCGAAGGCGTAAATATCCGTCCAGGTGCCCTGCTGCCCGTTGAAGCCGTATTGCTCAATGGCGGCATAGCCGTCAAACAGCTGGCTGCTCAGCTCGCTGCGCGCGGTGCGCGCGGCGCCGATACAGAAGCCGGTGATCTTGATTTTTCCGTCCCCGGCAATGACCAGGGTGGAGGGGGAAATGCCGCGGTGAATGATGCCCGAGGAATGCAGCGTGCCGAGGGTGGAAAGGATCGGCATGAGCAGCTGCTGCGCGCGCTCCCACGGCAGGTAGCCGGTTTTGCTTCGCAGCAGGAAATCCCGCAGGCTGATGCCCTCGAAATGGTCATAGATCGCGTAAGACGTGCCGTGATCCTCGGCCACGGCGTTGACGCTGATGAGCGCGGAGAGCCCCTTGAGCCGCGCAAGCTTGGTCCACAGCTCGTTGAAGCTCTGGCGCAGCTCGCCGAAGGTGCGCTCCTGCCCCTGCATCACGCGCACCTGCAGCGTGGCTTCATCGCGCACGGTGATGGTGTCGGGGATGAATTCGCGGATCTTGACCGCCTTTTTTTCCGTCATATCCCAGCCGATATAGGTCGCGCCCTCGCTGTTATAATCGAGCAGGGTGCCGACCAGATAGCGGTTGGCGACCAGCGTGCGCACAGGCAGGTAGGGCGGGATCTGCACGGAATCCACATGATAACCGCAGTGCGGGCAGATCTTCGCTTCCCCGATTTCGCGCATGCAGCGCATGCAAAGATGATCAGTGCTAACCATATTCGGATCTCCTTCAACAGCGTTTGCTTCATGGAAACATGTGTCCATAATAAACCACTGTCATCTTATCAAAAAAACACCGGTTTGTCAATGCGGAACCGCCGGTTTTTGCCGCATTCGCTGTCAAAAAACAACAATGTTTTTATAAAATTCACAAACGGGGCTTGAAAATAAGCTGGTTTATGGTATAATTAATCTAAATAACTATACGTATTATTCAGGAAACGGATGGAGGCGGACCGGAAGGTGGCAAAAGAAAAAAACGCAGTGCCGTTATATCTGTTCCACGAAGGGACCAACGCGCAGACTTATGAATACCTCGGCGCGCACGCCGCCGGCACGGACGCGGTCGTGTTCCGCGTCTGGGCGCCGAACGCCGCGCAGGTCTGGGTGGCCGGCGATTTCAACGGCTGGGCGCCGGAAAGCCTGCCGATGCAGAAGATCAGCGGCGGCGTCTGGGAATGCACGGTGCAGGGCGTAAAGCAGTATGACGCTTACAAATTCCATATTCAGGCGGCGGACGGCCGCAAGTTCTATAAAAGCGATCCCTACGCCTTCCATGCGGAAACCCGTCCGGGCACGGCGTCCAAGTATTACGGTGATCCGGTGTTCGACTGGCAGGACCGCGGCTGGATGGTCGCGCGCAGGCACCGCAACATCTATGAATCCCCCGTCAATATTTACGAGGTGCACGCCGGCTCCTGGCAGACTTATGACGACGGCAACCCGCTCAATTACCGTGCGCTGGCCGACCGGCTTGTGCCCTATGTGAAAGAAATGGGCTACAACTACATCGAGCTGCTGCCGATTCTGGAGCACCCCTTCGACGGTTCCTGGGGCTATCAGGTCACGGGCTATTTCGCCCCGACCTCCCGCTACGGCACGCCGGCGGATTTCGCCTATTTTGTCGACGCGGCGCACCGCGCAGGCATCGGCGTGATTCTGGACTGGGTGCCCGCCCACTTCCCGAAGGACGCGTACGGCCTGTATGAATTCGACGGCGGCCCCTGCTATGAATATGCCGATCCCCGCAAGGGGGAGCACGAGCAGTGGGGCACGCGCGTTTTCGATTACGGCAAGCCGGAGGTGCAGAGCTTCCTGATCTCCAGCGCCTTCTTCTGGATCGACCGCTATCACATTGACGGCCTGCGCGTGGACGCCGTGGCTTCCATGCTCTATCTCGACTACGGCCGGGAGGAGGGCCGGTGGGTGCGCAACATCCACGGCGGCAACGAGAATCTCGAAGCCGTCGCTTTCCTGCAGAAGCTCAACGAAGCCATTTTCCGCGAGCACGGCGACGTGATGATGATCGCGGAGGAGAGCACGGCCTGGCCGCTGGTCACAAAGCCGACCTATCTCGGCGGCCTCGGCTTCAATTTCAAATGGAACATGGGATGGATGAACGACTGCCTGCGTTATTTTTCGCTGGACGGCATCTATCGCAAGTTCAACCACGACTGCCTGACCTTCTCCTTCTTCTACGCCTTCTCGGAGAATTTCGTGCTGCCGATCTCGCATGACGAGGTGGTACACGGCAAATGCTCCCTGATCAATAAAATGCCCGGCTCCTACGAGGAAAAATTCGCCGGGATGCGCGCCTTCCTCGGCTATATGATGAGCCACCCGGGCAAGAAGCTGCTGTTCATGGGCAGCGAATTCGGGCAGTTCATCGAGTGGAATTACAAACAGCCGCTGGACTGGCTGCTGCTCGGCTATGACGCGCACCGTCAGCTGAAGGACTATGTGGCGGCGCTCAACAAATTCTATCTGGATCATCCCGCGCTCTGGGAGATCGATTACGGCTGGGACGGCTTCGGCTGGATCGTCAGCGATGACAGCACGAATTCCGTCGTCGCCTACCGCCGCACGGACAAGGCGGGCAAGAGCGTGATCGCGCTGTGCAACTTCACCAACGTGACCCGCCGCGGCTATCGCATCGGCGTGCCCGCGCCGGGCACCTACCGCGTGGTGTTCAGCTCCGCGGATCCGCAGTACGGCGGCCGGGGCGAAAGCACCGTCGGCTCCGTGAAAGCCAAGCCCATCCCGATGCACGGCTTCGGCTGCAGCATCGAGCTGGATCTGGAGGGGCTCAGCTGCATGTATATTCAGGATGTTTCCCGCAAGCGCCGCGCGGCGCAGGCTGAGCAGGAAACGCCGGTGGTCCCGGTCAAGGGCAAAAAAAAGAAGAAATAATTCCCCCGCAGAATACAGACCGCCGCCGCTGTACGGCGGATCAAGAAAAGGAGGCCACATTATGGCAATCAAACCCGAATGCATCGCGATGCTGCTTGCGGGCGGCCAGGGCAGCCGGCTCGGCATCCTGACCAAATCCATCGCCAAGCCCGCCGTTCCCTACGGCGGCAAATACCGCATCATCGATTTTCCGCTTTCCAACTGCGTCAATTCCGGCATCGACACCGTCGGCGTGCTGACTCAGTATCAGCCGCTGGAGCTCAACGACTACATTGGCAACGGGTAGTCGTGGGATCTGGACCGCGCAAACGGCGGCGTCCACATCCTCTCGCCCTATCAGCAGATCAAGGGCACAGAATGGTATAAAGGCACGGCGAACGCCATCTATCAGAATATCAATTTCATCGAGCGTTACGATCCCGAATACGTGCTGATCCTCTCCGGCGACCATATCTATAAGATGGATTATTCCAAGATGCTGGATTATCATAAGGAGAAGAACGCCGACTGCACCATCGCCATGCTCGAGGTGCCGTGGGAGGAGGCCAGCCGCTTCGGCCTGATGCTGGTCAACGACGACGGCTCCATCAGCGAATTCGAAGAGAAGCCGAAGAATCCCCGCAGCAACAAGGCTTCCATGGGCGTTTATATCTTCACATGGGAGAAGCTGCGCGCCTACCTCATCGCCGACGAGGCGAAGGAAGGCAGCAGCAACGATTTCGGCCACGACGTCATTCCCGCCATGCATGAGGCGGGCGAGCGGATGTTCGCCTATCAGTTCGACGGTTACTGGAAAGACGTCGGCACGATCAACAGCCTCTGGGACGCGAACCTGGATCTGCTGAATCCGAAGGTCGATCTCGATCTCAACGACGACAGCTGGCGGATCTATTCCAAATCCCCGACCGCGCCGCCGCATTATATCGGCAGCGCCGCGAAGGTGGAGAATTCCATGATCACCGAGGGCTGCGAAATCGAAGGAACCATTGATTTTTCCGTGCTGTTTGCGAATGTGACGGTCGAGGAGGGCGCCGAGGTGCGCTATTCCATCGTCATGCCCGGCACGGTGATCAAAAAGGGCGCGGTCGTGCAGTACGCGATCGTTGCGGAGAACGCGGTGATCGAGCCGGGCGCCGTGGTCGGCGAAAGCCCGGAGAACATGGCGGATATCAATGACTGGGGCGTTGCCGTGGTCGGCAACGGCGTCACCATCGGCAAGGGCGCAAAGGTCGCGCCGAAGGCGATGGTGGATACAGATATCGGAGGTGCGGAATAATGGCAGCAAAAAATGTGCTCGGTATCATCTTTTCCAATGCGTATGACGAGGCGCTCCCGGAGCTGACCGCGCTGCGCACCATGGGCTCCATCCCATTCGCGGGTCGGTATCGCCTGATCGATTTTCCCCTGTCCAATATGGTCAATGCCGGCATTCAGAAGGTCGGCGTCATCACCAAGAGCAATTACCGCTCCCTGATGGATCACATCGGCAACGGCAAAGCGTGGGATCTCTCCCGCAAGCGCGAGGGCATGACCCTGCTGCCGCCTTATAATTCCACCGAAACCGGCGCGTTCAAGGATAAAGTGGACTCGCTGTACGGCAGCATCGATTATCTCCGCCATGCAGATAAGGATCTGGTGCTCTGCACGGACTGCAATGTGGTGAGCACGATCGATTACGACGCGATCATCAAGGCGCACACGGCCAACAACGCGGACGTGACGCTCGCCTATACCAACGGCATCCCGCCGCAGATGCGCGCGGCGACCGAACTGGTCATGGATGCGCAGGGCAAGGTGACTGCCTGCCGCAGCATCGACTGCTACAGCAGCGCGATCAGCTACTCGCTGAAGATCATGGTGATCAGCCGCACGCTGCTTGAGCGTCTGCTGCATGAGGCGCACGGCACCGGCCAGACCAGCTTTGAGCAGATCATCGCGTCCAACCTGCAGTTCCTGAATGTCTACGGCTACGAGGTCGGCGGTTTCGTGCGCGTGCTCTCTTCGCTGGGCAGCTACTATGAAGCGAATCTGGCGCTGCTTGACCGCGCAAACCGCAATCTTCTGTTTGACCCCGAGCGCCCGGTCTTCACCAAGGTGCGCGACGAGGTGCCGGCGGTCTACGGCCTGAACGCGCGCGTTTCCAACTCCCTGATCGCAGACGGCTGCAAGATCGAGGGCGAGGTGGAAAACAGCATCCTCTTCCGCGGCGTGACCGTGGCGAAGGGCGCGAAGATCAAGGATTCGATCCTGATGCAGAATACCTATATCGGCGAAAATGTTTCTCTGACCAGCGTGATCCTCGACAAATCCGTGGTCGTGAAACCCAACAAAATGCTTTGCGGCGCTCAGAATTATCCCGTTTATGTGGGGAAAGGGATTGTCATCTGATTCAATGGCGCGCCGGCGCGGAAAAAACGCGCGGCGTCGCATCAGAAACAAGCAGGGCGGCGCTGCGCGAAGCGCGGCGCCGCCACGGAAAGTGTGAACGAAATGTCCAAAAAGAATATTCTGACAGGCGTCGTCGTCGCGCTGGCGCTGGTGCTTGTCGGTGTTGTTGTTTTGGTAAAAACCGGTGTGATCTCACGCGGCGGCAGAGGTTCCAACGGAGAGGAAGACGACACTGTGATCGAATCCTCCGTCGTGCTCATGAGTGATGTGAACGAAGACGGCGATACGTTTTATTATACGATGGTGGAGTATTACGCCCGCCCGCGCGTCTCCTCCAACCATACCTATCCGACCACAAAGCCGAAGGAGACCTCCACTGTTTTCACAGAGGAAACCGAGATCATAGACTATGTGGAGCTGACCAGCGTGGTGCAGCTCAGCGACGAAAACGGCAACCCGCTCTTTGATGAGAACGGCGAGCCGATCACGGAAGTGGTCACCTACACCATGCGTGCGGATGAAACCACAACGGAAACCACCACCGCCTATGTGCAGCGCACTTCGGTGGTCCCGAAGACGGATATCTTCCACCGCGATCTGACGGACGCCAACGGCAACCCCGTGACGGAATTGATTTATATCGATCCGCCGTCCTCCGCGGCGCCGACGACGCAGGAAGGCGACACTTCTGCGCCGTCGACCGAAGAGGTGACGACCACGAACCGCAATGCGCTGCCGACCATCCCGAAGGCGGACCGGCAGGATGCGCTTGCGGACAGCGTGGCGGATCAGATCAACGCTTCCCGCACGGCCGCAGGCCTTGCGCCCCTGGAAAAGGATTCCGACCTGACCAACTCCGCGCGCACAGGGAGCCTTGCCTCCGCCATGCCGGAGGTCTACGGCAGCCGCGGCGTCAAGGGCGACGTTTATCGCTTCCGCACCACCTACGGCGGAACGGGGCTTGCCAATCAGGTCGTCAGCGGCGCCAACGCCAGCGCAATGAGCGCCGATAAGACAAAGGTCGGCGTCGCGGTGGTAAAATATAAGGATGTTTATTACACCACGGTCATTTTCGGCTGACCGGAGAAAGGATCCTTTGATTATGAAAGTGTTATATGTTTCCAGTGAAGCGCTGCCCTTTGCCGCGAGCGGCGGTCTGGCGGATGTGGCCGGATCTCTCCCGCAGGCGCTGCGCAACCGGCACGTGGCCTGCCGCGTGGTGATGCCGCTTTACGGCACGATCCGCCCGGAACTGCGCGCAGAGATGAAATTCATCACCAATATCATGGTGCCTGTTTCCTGGCGCCGGCAGTATTGCGGTATTTTTGAGGCGCATGCCGGCGGCGTGATCTATTATCTGATCGATAACGAATACTATTTCAAGCGGGACACGCTTTACGGGCATTATGACGACGGCGAACGCTTCGCCTTCTTCTCCCGCGCGGTGCTGGAAATCCTGCCCTACATCGACTTCAAGCCCGATATCATTCACTGCAACGACTGGCAGTCCGCGCTCGTGCCCGTTTATTACTCCACGATGTATGCCAACCGGGAGGGCTACACCGGCATCAAGACGGTGTTTACCATCCATAATATCCAGTATCAGGGCATTTACGGCAAGGAGATTCTCGGCGATCTGTTCGGCTTCGGCGAGGAGCACGCGTCGCTGCTGGAATTCGGCAACTGCATCAACCTGATGAAGGGCGGCATCGAATGCGCCGACCGCGTCACGACAGTGAGCAACACCTACGCCGAGGAGATCCTGGATCCCTGGTTCAGCCACGGCCTGCATCCGATCCTCAACGAACGGCGCTATAAGCTGTCCGGCATCCTGAACGGCATCGATACCGTCAACTACGATCCCGCGACGGATCCGCAGATCTTCGCCAATTATTCCGCGAAGGATCCCTCCGGCAAGGCGGCGAACAAGGCCGGCCTGCAGGAATGGTTCAACCTGCCTGCGCGCGCGGATGTGCCGGTGATCGGCATCGTGACGCGTCTGGTGGCGCACAAGGGGCTGGATCTGATCAAGCGCGTGATGTGGGAGCTGCTTTCCAACGCGGATCTGCAGCTGGTCGTGCTCGGCTCCGGCGATGCGGAGTATGAAGACTTCTTCCGTTCGCTTGCGGGCGCGTTCCCCGGCAAGGTCGGGCTGCGCATCGGCTTTGTGCCGGATCTTGCGCGCAAGATCTACGCGGGCAGCGATCTGTTCCTCATGCCCTCCAAGAGCGAGCCCTGCGGCCTGTCGCAGATGGTGGCGCTGCGCTACGGCACGGTGCCCATCGTGCGCGAGACAGGCGGCCTGAAGGACACCATCACCGACAGCGGCGACGGCGCGGGCAACGGCTTCACCTTCAAGAGCTACGACGCCTATGACATGCTCGACGCCATTTACCGCGCGCTCGGCGCGTACGGCGACCGCGATTACTGGCCGACCCTCGTGCAGCGCGCGCTCAAATGCGACAACAGCTGGGGCCGT
>JAFZNN010000164.1 GCA_017550895.1 Clostridia bacterium | reverse complement strand
GATATTCATCAGGCTCATGCGGCCCCACCTGGAAGCGTCCTGACGCAGCGCGTCGGACTGCCGCTGGATGCGGTGATAATCCGCGAAATCCGCCAGCACCATATACGGATCGTGGTGCGTGATCGTGCCGCCGATTTCGCCGAAGGTTTTGCCGGAGAAGCCCATGTTGATGAAATCGATCACCGCGCGGATCTCCGCGTTGTTGTTGTAATAATTCATCGGCGTGTAGCCCGCGCGCTTGAGCTCCGTCACCTCTCTGGCGTTCATGCCGAAGATGAGGATGTTGTCCGCGCCGACGGCGTCGTAAATCTCCACGTTCGCGCCGTCCATCGTGCCGAGCGTAATCGCGCCGTTGATCATCAGCTTCATGTTGCCCGTGCCGCTCGCTTCCGTGCCGGCAAGGGAGATCTGCTCGCTGAGGTCGGCGGCGGGCATGAGCGCCTCGGCCATGGTGACGTTATAATCCTCCACATAGACGACCTTCAGCCGGTCGCGCATATCGGGATCGTTGTTGATCAGGTCGGCCAGCGCGCAGATGAATTCAATGATCTTTTTGGCCATATAGTAGCCGGAGGCGGCCTTCGCGCCGAACAGATAGGTGCGCGGCACGAAATCGCCGTTCGGATTCGCCTTGATTTCCAGATAGCGGGAAAGAATATTCAGCGCATTCAGATGCTGGCGCTTATACTCATGCAGGCGCTTGACCTGCACGTCAAAGACGGAATCGGGGTCGAGCTGCACGCCGGTTTTGCGCAGGATCTGCTTGGCGAAATCCTCTTTGTTGGCGCGCTTGATCTTTGCCAGTTCCTCCAGCGCCGCCGCGTCATCCGCAAAGGCGGTCAGCTTGGAAAGCTGGGAAGCGTCCTTGATGAAGCCGTCGCCGATCAGCTCCGTCAGGCAGGCCGTCAGGCGGGGATTCGCCTGGCAGAGCCAGCGGCGGTGCGCAATGCCGTTGGTGACGTTTGTGAATTTCTCCGGCGTGAGCGTGTAAAAATCATGGAAGACGGAATCCTTCAGGATCTGGCTGTGCAGCGCGGAAACGCCGTTGACCTTGTGGCAGACGGCGACGCAGAGATTCGCCATGCGCACCGCGCCGTTGGAAATGATCGCCATGCGCTCCACGCGCCCGGCGTCGCCCGTCGCATCCCAGATCTGGCGGCGGAAGCGGTTGTCCAGCTCTTTGACGATCTGATAAATGCGAGGCAGCAGGCGCTGGAACAGATCCTCGCCCCAACATTCGAGCGCTTCGGCCATGACCGTGTGATTGGTGTAGGCGCAGCAGGCGCGCACGATGTCATAGGCCTGATCCCAGCCGTAGCCGCATTCATCCAGCAGGATGCGCATCAGCTCGGGGATCGCCATGGTCGGATGTGTGTCGTTGATATGGATCGCGTTTTTCTCCGCGAAATTCTCGAGCGAACCGTAATGGCGCAGATGGCGCGCCACGATATCCTGCACCGAAGCGGAAACCAGAAAATACTGCTGCCGCAGACGCAGGCTCTTGCCCTCGGGATGGTTGTCGGCGGGATAGAGCACCTTGCTGATGACCTCGGCCATCGCCTTTTCCTCCATGGCGCGCATATAGTCGCCCTGATTGAAGGAGGCCATGTCGATACTGTCCGCGCGCGCAGCCCACAGGCGCAGCACCGCCGTGCCCGCGCCGGATTTGGACGGCACCATCATATCATAAGGCACCGCCTTGACGGTCTTGCAGCCGACCAGCTCCACGTGGTGGAACGCGCCCTCCCAGGAATCCGACACGCTGCCCTCAAAGTGCACGTCGATGGCCTGGTCCTCGCGCGGCACCAGCCAGACCTCGCCGCCCGGCAGCCAGAAATCGGGCATCTCGGTCTGCCAGCCGTCAATGATCTTCTGCTTGAAAATGCCGTATTCATACAGAATGGAATAGCCCATGCCGTTGTAATCCTGATTGGCCAGCGCATCCAGATAGCAGGCGGCCAGACGGCCGAGGCCGCCGTTGCCCAGACCGGCGTCCGGTTCGCAGTCATAGAGCTTTTCGAGCTTGACGCCGAGATCGGCCAGCGCGGCGCGCGCCGTTTCAGTTAAATCCAGATTATAGAGCGCGTTCTTCAGGCTGCGCCCCATCAGGAATTCCATGCACAGATAATACACCCGCTTCTGATGCTTCGCCTTGGACTCGGCGTCAAAGCTGCGGCGGCGGTCGCGGATCAGGTCGCGCGCGATGATCGAGAGCGCCTTATAAATCTGGTCGTCGGTGGCGTCTGTTGCGGAAACGCCGAAAAAGTGAGAAAGCTTTGCGCTGATCATTTCCTCCAGCTGCGCTTTCGTAATTTTTTGTTTCATTGAAAAATCCTCCGCTTCATTGACCGGCAGCCGGCGCCGTCGATCAAGAATTACCGTATAATTCTACACCAAAATGACTAAAATTACAACAGAATTTTTTACATTTCATTCACAGAACCCCCTTGTTCACAGTAGAAATTTGCGGTATAATATACAATAATTTCAGTCAAATTGCAACAAAAGACGCTTTTTCGGGGAGGGTTTGGACTTGGACCCCTATCTCTATTCGCCGATTTATACGCAGCGCAGACGGCAGCAGGAACGCGCGGATCTCAAGCGGATCGGCCGGGTCGCCGGCTGCTGCATCGTCGGCTATGTGGTGCTGGAATCCCTGGTGTCGGTCCCGCTGATGTTTGAGCCGCTGCGCTCGCTGTATATCGGCAACGCCACTTTTCAGGCCGCTTTCAACATGGTGCTCTCCGTGGTCGGCGTGCTCGTGCCGTTTCTGATCGGCGGATTGTATCTGGAAAAACACAACCGCGCGGAGATTTTCTGCTTCGGCAAACCCGCGTCGATGTCGCTGGCCGCAACGGCGGTTGCGCTCGGTTTTTTCATCTGTATGGCGGGCGATTACCTGACGAGCATACTCGTTTCCGCCGCAGAAAGTGTCGGCGTCGATCTGACGATGCCGGAATACGCGCTGCCGAAGGATCTCTTCGGGCGGTTCGTCTACACGCTGATGGTGGCGGTGCTGCCGCCGCTGGTGGAGGAATTCGCCGTGCGCGGCGCGATCATGCAGCCGCTGCGGAAATTCGGCGATCCCTTCGCCATCGTGGCCTCCGCGTTTGTCTTCGCCGTGCTGCACGGGAATCTGGTGCAGGCGCCGTTCGCCTTCGTTGCCGGCATCGGCATGGGCTATGCCGTGTGCGTGACCGGCACCATCTGGACCGGCGTCGCCATCCATTTTCTGAATAATTTCTATTCGGTGGTGCTGCAGTATATGGTGGAGGACATTCCGGACGAAGCGCAGCTCGAGCGGATCTATCTGCCGATCATGGTCACGCTGGTCGCGCTCTCCGCGCTCGGCGGCGTCGCGCATGTGCTGCTTTGCAAAAAGAAACAGCTGCACAAGCCGGAGGATCCGAGCCTGCTGACGATCGGCGAAAAGACCGGCGCGCTGCTGCTGAATCTGCCGATGATCATCGCGATCCTGACCATGCTCTGGGTGACAAAGCAGTACGTCAATCTTTGATAATCGTAAAGAAAACGGGCCTGCAGCTTCGGATGCGGGCCCGTTGCAATTATTTCTTCCCGACGGAATAGGGATTCTTGTTTTCTTTCGGCGGATCTTCTGCTTTTCCGGCGGCAATCAGTTTGCCGAAGATCCACATTTTCAGCAGCACGACCGCCGGCCAGAGCAGCAGCGCAAGCAGCGCCCATTTCAGCGCAAGGCCGATCCAGAAATGCAGCGCGAGCAGAACGGCCGCCGGCAGCAGCCATTCCGCATTCATCAGCAGATTGAGGACGAAGCACAGAAGAAACATGCCGTCCAGGCGGATGCGTTTCATGCCTCGTACCGAAAGCTTTGCGGGCGGGCGAGCACGTCGAGATACCGCGCGCATTCCGCCTTGGCTTTGGCCAGATCGAGATCGCGGAAGTTGCCGCATTCCTTCTGCGTGCCGCCGAAGACGGGGCCGTCATAGGCCAGGATCTGTGCGAGCACCTGCCGCACGATTTCCAGCACGCGGGCGTTGTCGGCGTTGCGCACAAGCAGATAGAAGCCCGTGCGGCAGCCCATCGGCCCGAAATACAGCACGTCCTCTTTGATTTCAGAATTGCGCACGAAGGTCGCAAACATATGCTCCACGGTGTGCGCGGTGGTCGTATCCATATAATCTCCGGCGTTCGGCACGCGGGTGCGCAGGTCGTAGGTCGTCACATCCCCGTCGACGCGGGAAACATAGATGCCCTCTTTCAGTTTGTCGTGGTCCACGGTGAAGCTGGTGATTTTCTGCATGACGGCGGCCCCTTTCTTTTTCTTTTCCGCTGCATTATAGCACAGTCCCGCGCCGGACGCAAGAGCCGAAATCCCGCGGCCGTCTTTTCCGGCGCGCACAGCGAAGAAAGCGCAAACTGGCATTGTGACTAAAAACTTTTCCGATTTTGCGCGGAAGTTATTAAAAAAAATGTATAGTATTCGCGCAAAGAGTTTGCTATAATAATATGCGGTTCAATGGGATGAACCATGAATTTGGAATCTAATTTGTTTGGAGGTATATCAATGGCAAAGAAGTATGTGTATCTGTTCTCCGAAGGCAACGCCAACATGCGTGAGCTGCTCGGCGGCAAGGGCGCAAACCTCGCGGAAATGACCAACATCGGTCTGCCTGTTCCGCAGGGCTTCACCATCACCACCGAGGCCTGCACTGCGTATTATGACGACGGCCGCAAGATCAACGACGAGATCATGAGCCAGATCGATGAATACATCGTCAAGATGGAAGGCATAACCGGCAAAAAGTTCGGCG
>JAFZNN010000163.1 GCA_017550895.1 Clostridia bacterium | reverse complement strand
CGGATACCGACATCCCGGCCGGCGACATCGGCACCGGCGCGCGGGAGATCGGCTATCTCTTCGGCGAATACAAAAAGCTGCGCGGCCTGTTTGAGGGCGTGCTGACCGGCAAGGGGCTTTCCTTCGGCGGCTCGCTTGCCCGCACGGAGGCGACCGGCTACGGCCTGCTTTATATCACGGAGGAAATGCTCCGCTGCCACGGCATCCCGCTCGCGGGCAAAACGATCGCGGTTTCCGGCTCGGGCAACGTCGCGACCTACGCGATCGAAAAGGCGCAGCAGCTCGGCGCGAAGGTCGTCACCTGCTCGGATTCCTCCGGCTGGATCTATGATCCCGACGGCATCGACATAGCGCTGCTCAAGGACGTGAAGGAAAAGAAGCGTCTGCGTCTGACGGCCTACGCCGCTGCCCGCCCGCAGGCGGTTTATCACGAGGGCAAGGGCGTCTGGAGCACGCCCTGCGACGTGGCGCTGCCCTGCGCAACGCAGAACGAACTCACGATTGCGGACGCCGAGCAGCTCGTGGCCAACGGCGTGCTCGCCGTGTCCGAGGGCGCGAACATGCCGACGACTGCGGACGCGACCGTTTATCTGCAGGAAAAGGGCGTCCTCTTCCTGCCCGGCAAGGCGGCAAACGCCGGCGGTGTTGCGACCTCTGCGCTGGAAATGTCGCAGAACAGCGAGCGCCTGCGCTGGAGCTTCCAGGAGGTCGATGCGCAGCTGAAGGGCATCATGGTCGATCTGTATCACCACATTGACGACGCAGCCAGGCGCTATGACCGCGAGGGCAACTATGTGGACGGCGCGAACATCGCGGGCTTTGAAAAAGTGCTCGACGCCATGATGATGCAGGGCATCGTGTAATTTTGCTGTTTCAGACCGGCGCCGCAAAGTCAGAAAATCACAACGAAAGAAGGATAATCAGACATGACGAAGTATATTATCGTAACCGGCGGCGTCGTTTCGGGGCTCGGCAAGGGCATCACCGCCGCTTCGCTTGGCCGCCTGCTGAAGGCGCGCGGACTGAAAGTGGCGGCGCAGAAGCTGGATCCTTATATCAATGTGGATCCCGGCACCATGAGCCCCTATCAGCACGGAGAGGTGTTCGTGACGGAAGACGGCGCGGAGACCGATCTGGACCTCGGCCATTATGAACGCTTTATCGACGAAGACCTGAACCGCTTTTCCAACCTGACAACGGGGAAAGTTTATTGGAACGTCCTGAATAAAGAGCGGCGCGGGGAATATCTGGGATCGACGGTGCAGGTCATCCCGCATATTACCAACGAAATCAAGGACTTCGTCTATCGCGTGGGCAAACAGACCGGCGCGGATGTTGTCATCACGGAAATCGGCGGCACCATCGGCGACATTGAATCGCAGCCTTTCATCGAAGCGGTGCGGCAGATCTCGCTGGAGGTCGGCCGGGAAAACAGTCTGTTTATCCACGTGACGCTCGTGCCCTATCTCCACGGCTCGGAGGAGCACAAGTCCAAGCCCACGCAGCATTCGGTCAAAGAGCTGCAGGGCATGGGCGTGCACCCGAATATCATCGTGCTGCGCTGCGACGAGCCGCTGGAGGAGAGCATCTTTCACAAGATCGCGCTGTTCTGCAACGTCAAGCCGGATTGCGTGATCGAAAACATTACCCTGCCCAATCTCTACGAAGCGCCGCTGATGCTTGAGCGCTCGCAGTTTTCCGACGTCGTATGCCGTGAGCTCGGCCTGCAGACGCCGCCGCCTGCGCTCGACGACTGGATCGATCTGGTCTCGCGCATCAAGACCCGGCAGCACACCGTGGAGATCGGGCTGGTCGGCAAATACGTCGGGCTGCACGACGCCTATCTTTCCGTGGCGGAGGCGCTGCGCCACGCGGGCTACACCCACAACGCCCGGGTCAGCATCCACTGGATCGATTCGGAGACCCTCACCGCGGAGAATATCGACGCGCAGCTCGGCGGGCTGGGCGGCATCCTTGTGCCGGGCGGCTTCGGCAGCCGCGGCATCGAGGGCATGATTCTCGCGGCGCAGTATGCGCGGGAGCATCAGATCCCGTATTTCGGCATCTGTCTGGGCAT
>JAFZNN010000162.1 GCA_017550895.1 Clostridia bacterium | reverse complement strand
TGGTGTAGATGTAGGTATAGTAGCGCATGCCCACATCCTGAATGTCATAGACAAGCAGGTCGAGGCCGGTGAGGTCTTCTTCCGAAGGCGCCAGCTTTTTGCCATACAGCGAGATCATGGGCGTCCTGTATTTGGGGTGCAGGCAGTCGCCTATTCCCGCGCCGTCCATCGCGCCGTACATGCCGTGCTCCGGCGTGAACAGCTTCGTCACGCTGTAGCCCGCCTCGTGAAACACGGTCATATCGTCGATCAGGCGCGAATCCACGCCCGAATAGTTGGTGATGAGTCCAATGCGTTTCCCCGCAAACAGCGCGTCGAAGGCGCGCAGCCTGTCGATTCCCAGCGCAATCACAGCGCATTACCTCCCGTTTCGGCAGAACTGCCGCGTCTTTTCTATACCTCCGCCGGAATCGCGTTCAGGGCCGCGGCGATCACGCGCGCCATGCGCTCATGTCCGCGCGCGTTGGGATGCAGGCAGTCGGTTTCGGCGTCGTGGAAAAAGCGCGCGTACTCGCCGAAGGCCGGCAGCAGTCCGCTTTCGCGGAACAGATCGATGAGCGGCACGCTCCACAGATCGGCGGCGCGGCGCACCGCCCCGACGTAATCGTCGATGAACAGGTTCTGCGCGTTGCTCCACAGCTCTTGCGGCTGTACGTTCTGTTCGCCGAATATGGCGTAACCTCGGTGAAGCGGAGTCATCAGCACCACCTGCGCCTGCGGGAAACCGCGCTTTATCTCGCTCATGAGCAGGTTCAGCCTGCCGCAGAAGGTCTTTTCATCCATCACCCACTCGCGCTTCGCGCGCACGACCGTCTCGCCGTTGTGATTCACCGTGTCATAGCGCGTGGCAAAGAATTCGCCCATGGGCAACCCGTGATTGAAATCATTGGTGCCGCCGAGCACGAATATGGCGTTCACATCCTGATGCTCGCGCCTGAGCCGCTGCGCAAAGCCGCGCATGGCGTCGGTCTGCGCGCCGTTCACGCCATAATTGAGCGCTTCCATGCCCAGCCATTCGGCCAGGTACTCGTGGTACGCCTTCTCGCTGCCCACGCCTTCCGTGATCGAATCGCCGATGAAGGCCACGCGCTTGCCGCGCCATGCCTCAAGGCCAGAAGTCATGACCGATTCCTCCCTTATTTCCGCTCTCATATCAGGCGCTGTTCCACGCCCTGCGCGTCCGAAAAGCCGCCCTGTTTTTTTTCGCGCCGTCACATCTGCGCGATGCACGCCAGCGTCGTTTCATCCAATATACCGAATCGATAGTCCGGATTTCCTCCGTCCAGTCCGTGGTCGCGCTGGAACGCCTCGATGGCCAGGCGCGTATCCATGTCGAACAAACCGACCGGCGCGCCTTCCGCCATATATCCCTGACCGATCAGCAACTGCTGCAGCCATGTGAGGGATTCCCTCCATGTCCAGCTGCTTCCGTCCTCCTTCGGCGCGTTCGCGTTCATCAGCGCAATCAGGCCGTTCACGGCCCCGTTCTGCGCCGCGATGGCGTTCAGCGTTTCGT
>JAFZNN010000161.1 GCA_017550895.1 Clostridia bacterium | reverse complement strand
GATCTGCGCCGAGTGCAACTGCAAGATCGACGTGGAAGAGGACGGCAACGTGTTCGTTTCCTCCACGGTGCTCGAGGATGCGCAGCGCGCGATTTCGATCATCGAAACGATCGCGAACGATCCCGAGGTCGGCGCGATTTACAAGGGCGTCGTCACCCGCCTGATGAGCTTCGGCGCGTTTGTTGAGATCGCGCCGGGCAAGGAGGGCATGGTGCACATCAGCCAGCTCGACGTCAAGCGCACCGAAAAGGTGGAGGACGTTGTGGCCGTCGGCGACGAGGTCATTGTCAAGGTGCTGCCCAAGGACGATCAGGGCCGCCTGAACTTCTCCCGTCGCGATGCGCTCATCGAAGTCAACGGCCTTGTGCCGGAGGATGACGGCGAGAGCGGCAACCCCGGCAACCGTCGCCCCCCGCGCAGAGACCGTGATTTCCGCGGCAACAAAGGCGGCCGTGGCAGAAGAAACTAAATAATTATAACCAGAAAGCGGCGCCGCCGTCCGGATTCCGGGCAGCGGCGCTGTTATTGTTTGATTAATGAATAAGATGCAGGGGCGTTGATCAATTGCCTGTCAGGCAGCACACCGGCTTCCGGCGCATAAGGGCTCCCTCCGAGAGGGAGCTGTCGAGCGTAAGCGAGACTGAGGGAGTGAACCCGTGTTGAAAAACTCCCTCCGACCTCGCAAAGCTCGGCCACCTCCCTCCGAGAGGGAGGCCGGGACGACGCGCCCCCTTCGCTGCGTGCAAGATGCGCTCATTGGTCAGACAGACCGAGCAGATAATCGGTCGAAACATTGTAATAGCGCGCGAGCTTGATCAGAATATCCGTCGGGATATCACGCTGGCCGAGCTCATAGTTGCTGTAGACTTGTTGGGAACAATGCAGCACGGCGGCCAGCTCCCGCTGCGTTTTGTCATGGTCTTCCCGCAATTCCCGGATCCTCGGATACAAACAATCACCTCGTAAAATTGTATTTCCAGAGATGATTGTAGTATTCCGCAATTTGCAGTATTGACTTTTACTGCAAATTGCAGTAAAATGAAGCTAACTTAATTCGAGAGGGGTTTGAACTATGATTTGTCCGAAATGCGGAAAAGAAGCAGGAGACGGGAAATTCTGTCAGTCTTGCGGCGCACCGATTGCAGACGCGCAGCCGGTTACGGCAGAACCGCCTGTCGCAGCAACGCCGAAGAACATGATTCCGTGCAAATCCTGCGGAACACCGATGGCGAAATCTGCAAAGACCTGCCCGAAATGCGGCGCAAAAAACAAAAAGCCCATTTATAAACGCTGGTGGCTGTGGGCGCTGATTATTCTTGTTTTAATCATTATTATTGCTGCCGCAGGATCGAATGATGATGAAAAAACGCCGACTTCCAGCGAAGGAACAACGATCTCGGCACAGGCCGACGCAACAAAAGCAGAGAAGACGACGAAGGCAACTGAAGCTGCAATTACTTACGAAAAGTACGATGTCACGGATTTGTTTAAAGCGCTTGACGCAAACGCGATCAATGCAAAGAATCAGTTTGAGAACAAATATGTTGAGGTGACAGGATATATCAGCAATATGGATGCAAGCGGCGATTATATTAGCATCGGCGCGAATCCGGAGAATTATGATTACATGTTTGACTCGATTCAGTGTTATATCAAATCAGACGAGCAGCTGAACAAGGTTACGGAGCTTTCTAAAGGAGACCGTATTACTTTGCGCGGAAAGATCATTTCGGTCGGTGAAGTAATGGGGTATTCATTGAATATCGACAGCATTTTATAAAGAATATCATAGGCTATCAACCCGGGGCTTGCCATGCGGCAAGCCCCGGGCTCTGTTTTATCATTATTCTGCGTTCAAAAACTCCAGCGTCACCTGCGCCAGCTCGTCGGCGCGGTTTTCGATGCACTGGTGGCCGCCGCCCGCGACAGATAGGTCTGCGCCTGCGGCAGGGCGTCGTGTACGGAGGAAACCATGCTGCTGTTGATGATCACGTCATGGTCCGCGTTGACCAGCAGCACCGGGCAGGCGATATCCTTCGCACCGTCCAGGTCGGTCGGCCGCACGCGATACATCATTTCGCAGATGCCCGCGCCGAAGCCGTCATACTGGACAGGTCCCGTTACGCCGGCAACGTCGTAGTCCCGGGCAAAGGCCCAATCGTTTGTGGCGGCGTAGATGACAAGCCGCACCAGTGGGGTGATGCGCGTGCCGACGTTCAGGAAGCCGTTCATCAGCGCCTCCATCGGGCGCGAGGTGATCAGCGGCTGCAGGGCAGCGGGAAATTCGCTCTGCGGTGCGGGACAGTAAAGCAGCAGCGCCTTGACCGGCCGCAGCTGCGCCAAATTGATCGCAACGCCGCCGCCCATCGAATGCCCGGCGAGGATCCAGTCCGCCTGCGGCGCGACGGCGTCCATGAGCGCGAGCATCAGATCCTCCCGCGCAACGGGAGAAACGTCTTTGCTTTCCCGCGTGCTGTAGCCGAAGCTCGGCAGATCCGCCAGTACGCAGGTGTAGCCCGCCGCCGCCAGCTGCGGCGCGAGATTGCGCCAGGCGAAGGTGGAGCAGAAAAAGCCGTGCAGCAGCAGGATGTGGGCCTTCGATTCGCCCGTCGCCGGCAGCACGCGGTAGTGGATATCGTAATCTTCATATGTATAGAACTGGCTGTCAGCATAGGGCGTCTGCGCTTCAGCCGCCGCGGGCAGCGCGGCGCACAGCAGCAGGCAGACTGCGCACAGCAGCGCAAGCATTCGCTGTTTCATCCGGATCACACCTTTCCCGTCGAGCCGAAGCCGCCTTCACCGCGCGCGGTTTCGTCCAGCGCGTCGACCTCGACCGGCGTGAGCATGGCGACCGGCAGCACCACCAGCTGCGCGATTCGCTCGCCCGGCGCGATGGTGTAAGGCGTCTGCATCTGATTGATCACGCCCACGCACAGCTCGCCGCGGTAGTCGCTGTCAATGACGCCCACACTGTTGAGCAGGCCGATGCCGTGCTTGACCGCCAGGCCGCTGCGCGCAAAAATAAAGGCGGCCAGATCGTTGCGGGGCAGGGCGATGGCAAGGCCGGTGGGGATGACGGCCGTTTCGCCGCCGGCAAGGGTCAGCGGCGTTTCCAGGCAGGCGCAGAGATCCAGTCCGGCGCTGCCTTCGGTCGCGCGGCGCGGAAGCTTTGCCTCCGGGCGCAGGCGCTTGATCTGAATGGATTCGTTCATGACGGGAGCCTCCCTTGTTTGTGGTTTGTCAGCGCAGCTTCTTCCTGAGTTCCTGCGAGGCGGCGACGACCTTTGCCGCCGCGGGCTTGAGGATCAGATCCATCTCGCCCATGAATTCGATGAAATCGCCGTTGAAGCCTTTCTTGAAGCGATACAGGCCGTAGAGCGGGCTGCTTTCATCCAGATTGCCGGATACGCCGCGGAAATCATAGATCGCGCAGCCGGATTCGATCGCCCAGCGGATCATTTCCCACTGCAGCAGATAATTCGGCATCACGTTGCGGTGCTCGTTGAGCGAGCCGCCGTAGAAATACCAGACCTTGTCGCCCCAGCGCACGGCCAGTGTACCGGCGATCGGCTGCCCTTCATAATAGGCCATGTAGAGCCGGGCGTTTTCACCGAAGACGTCGAGAATTTTCGCGAAGTAGGCCGCGGAGCGGATCGCGAAATGATCGCGCTCGCCCGTGACCTCCATGATGGCAAAGAAGGCGTCGGCCGCTTCACTGCCGCACAGACGCACCTCCACGTTGTGCTTGCGCGCGACGCGGATATTATAGCGGTGCTTGGAGTGGAAGGAGGCGAAAACTTCATCCTCCGTCCGTCCGCCGAGCGCGATGCGGAAGACGAACCGGCACTGGAAATCCTCGAAATCCAGCGTGCGGTCCTTGCAGCGAAAGCCCGCCTGTGCCGTCATGGCGCGGTAGGTTTCGTTCTCCGCGGGCACGTCCTTGTCGATCTTCAGCTCATAGGCGTTGAATTTTTTGCCCTCCGCCTTCGCCGCGTCGATCAGGGCGTTGAAGGTGGCCGCGTCGTCAAAGTCGCAGACCGGTCCGCGCGGGGCATACATCATGTGATAGGGCAGGCCGGAAATCTTGCGCAGCAGCACGCCGAGCGCGCCGGTGATCTCGCCCGCGTCGTTGCGGCAGAGCACGCCGAACCATTTCCAATCGTCCTTGACCTGCGCCCAGAGCGAGGTCTGCAGGAAATGGCCGTTGGGGTGCGCGGCCGTAAAGGCGTCATATTCCGCCGCATGGTTTCGATCAATGATTTCAGTTTTCAAGCCGGTTCTCCTTCGCTTTTTTTATTCATCTTTATATTATAACCCGAAGGCGGCGGAATTGCAACAGGGAAATCCGCGCGCCGTTTTAACACTTTCTTCATTGAATTTTGATTTTCGGTATGCTATACTGATGAAAGAAAACAAAAAGGAGGAAGCGACATGGACAATGTCACCGCCTATCTGGAGGCGTCGCTCGCCGGCGTGCCTGCCAGCGAGGCACTTTCTCAGTATAAATTGAAAATGACGGATGTGCTTTCCGACCGCGCGGACGAACTCACGCACAGCGGCCTGCGCGACCAGAAGGTGCTCATGGATCTGCTAAAAAGCGAATATCCCGATCTGCGCGCAGACTTTGAAGCGGCGCAGACGCAGCCGAAAAAGGCCCGCGGCATCGAGCACGGCAGACTGCTCGGCATTGCCTGCACGGCGATCTATTTCATCGCGGTCGGCATTCTGTATGTGACCGTCAGCCTTCTGACGCATCGATGGAGCCTGACCTGGCTGCTGCCCGCGGCCGGCGTGACGCTCTGGCTGGAATGGCTGTTCGGGCTGCGGATCGAAAAGCTCGTGGCAAAACGCCGCGTCTTTCACCCGACGGCGCGCACACTTCTTGCAATCGGCGTGCTGCTGCTGTTCCTGTTCGCCTTCCTCTGCAGCGCCTTCCTCTTCCGGATGCCGCGCAGCTGGCTGCTCCTGCTCTGGGGCGTGATCGCCATGCTGCTCGCGGATGCCGCGTTCGGCCTGGCGCTCCGGGAAAAGCTGATGATCCTTAACATCCTGGTTTATATTCCGGTCCTTGCCGCGCTGGTATTTCTTGTGCTCGGGCTGCATGGCATTTTGCCGTGGACGCCCAGCTGGGTGCTGATGCCCGCCGCGCTGCTGCTGGATCTGGCGATCATTGCCGTGCGGCTGCTGCGGCATAAAAAAGAAGAAACCGAACAGGAGGTGGCGGATGCATGGAGCGCAGACTGAATGCCGAGCTCTGGGATAAGATGCACTATCTGTTCCGTGATTACAACGATCGCATGGTGCATGTGGAGCTGACCTATGATTTCCGGATCGACGTGGAAGCGCTGCGCACAGTGCTGATCTGCTTCTTCGAGAAGAATCCTGTTTTTCATGCGTCATTCACGGACAATCACGTCAGCCCCTACTGGACCGTCAAGCCCTACCGCATTGACGACGTGGTGCATGTGCGGGAGGTGACGGAAGCGGAACTGCCCGCCGCGGTGGACGAATTCCTCACGCAGTGCCTGCCGCCGGAGGGCGACCTGCAGATGCAGGTGATGGTGTTTTTCCACGGCGAAAAAACGACGCTGTGCATCGTGGAAAATCACATGTGCATGGACGGCGGCGACTTCAAGACCTTCCTCTCCGCCTTTTGCAAAAACTACAACGACTATGTGGAAAACGGCGTGAGCCCGCTGGATTTTCGTGTGGGCAGCCGTTCCTACGAAACGGTATATCAGAGCTTTTCGCCGCAGGAGCAGAAGGCAGCGAAAAATCTCTACCGCAACATCAACAAAAAGGATACCCACGCCTTCCCGTTGACCAAAAGTGCAAAGGAAGATCGCTCCTTCATCGCCCGCCGCAGGATCAGCGCCGAGACCTTCCTCAAAATCAAAAGCGAGGGCAAAAAATACGGCGCGACCATCAACGATATGCTCACCGCCGCCTATTTCTACAGCCTCTATGAGCTCGCGGGCTTCGATCCGAACGAATCGCTGACCATTTCCAGCGCGATCGATCTGCGCCGCCATGTGAAGGATACCGAGGGCATGGGCATGACAAACCACACCGCCTGGATGCAGTGCGAGGTGCCGGAGCGCGGACGCGATATCTTTGAGACGCTGCAGTACTGCACGCGCAGCTACGCGCGCTTCAAGCAGGATAAATACATGGGCCTGCACGGCCTGCCGCTGCTCTCCTTCGGCTATAAGATCATGCCGCTGGCCGTGTCGGAGCCGATCATCAAAATCGGCTACTCCAACCCGCTGATCGCCATGAGCAACATCGGCATTCTCGACGTGAAGGCGCTGGCCCTCTGCGGGCACGAGCCCGTGGACGGCTTCATGAGCGGCGCGGTGAAATACAAGCCCTTCGTGCTGCTCTCCGTGACCTCGATGCGCAATGAGATGACCTTCTCGATGTGCGTGCGCGGCAACGATGAAGACAAACGCATTGTCGAGCGGTTCTTCGACCTGCTCGAAAAGAACATTGGCGTGCTCATCGGCGACGCGCCCGCCGCAGAGTAAAGAACGACAACAGAAAACGGCCCGCAGCGCTCCTGACCGGAGTAAAGCTGCGGGCCGCGTTTTTTCTTTCTGCGTTTTCTTATTTCAGGAAGCCTTCAATGATGACGTTCTCTGCTTCCTCCTCGGTCATGCCGAAGGTCATGAGCTTGATCAGCTGATCGTTGTTGATGCGGCCGATCGCTGCCTCGTGAATGATCTGCGCGTCGGCGCAGTTTGCCGTGATGGCGGGGATGGAGCTGACCGTCGCTTCATCCATGATGATGGAATCGCACTGCACGTGCGCGCGGCATGCGGCGTTGCCGACCGCGTTCGGATGGAAAACCTGCTTCGAGCTGTCCCGCGCCACGGAGCGGCTGACGATCTGGGACGACGCGCCGTCGCCGTTCAGACGCACCTCGATGTCCGAGCGCGCCTCCTGCGTGCCGTGGGTCATCAGGCGTTCGGTGACAATCAGCTTTGCGTTTGCCGCGAGCTCCGCCGTGGTCGTGCGCACGGTGGAATCCACGCCGCGCACCTGCACCATCTCCATCTCGCACACAGCGCCCTCCGCCTGCTCGACCACGGTGACCGGATTCAGGATCCTGCCGCCCTTGCCGTCGCCCTCGCCGTAATGCTTTTCAATATAACGGATGTGGGCGTTTTTGCCGATGTGGAAGGTGTGGATGCCGTCATGCTGCGAATCGCTGTCGCCCGCGTTGTGAATGCCGCAGCCCGCAACGATCAGCACGTCGGCGTCCTCGCCGATATAGAAATCATTATACACCAGGTCGTTCAGACCCGTTTCGGTCAGGATGACGGGGATATGGACGCTTTCGTTTTTGGTGCCCGGGGCAACGATGATGTCGATGCCGGGCTTGTCCGTTTTGGGAACGATCTCGATATGCGCCGTGGAACGGCGGGAAAGCCCCGCGCCGTTTTTGCGGATATTGTAGGCGCCGGCAGGGATCTCATGCAGATCCGCGATGGTTTCCAGCAATTGGGTGTCGATGCGATCCATGCTCACGCCTCCTTCCTTCCGTCGACCTCGCCGAGGAGCTTCGGCAGGATCTCGTCCCGCGTGCCGCTCTGGCAAACCTTGCCGCCGGCGATGATGACCATAGTATCCGCCAGCTGCATGATGCGCTCCTGATGGGAGATGACGATCACGCTCCGCCGGTCTTCCCCGACCAGCGTTCGGAAGCTTTCCACGAGCATGGAGAAGCTCCACAGGTCGATGCCGGCCTCCGGTTCGTCGAAAATGACGAGCTCGGCGCGGCGCGCCATGAGCGTGGCGATTTCCACACGCTTGGCTTCGCCGCCGGAGAGGGAGGCGTCCATCTCGCGGTTCAGATATTCCTCCGGATCCAGCCCCACGGCGGTCAGATAGGCGCTGCAGGCGTCCTTCGACAGCGGTTCGCCCGCCGCGAGCGAAAGCAGGCGGCGCACCGTCAGCCCCTTGAAGCGCGGCGGCTGCTGAAAGGCGTAGCCGATGCCGCGTTTGGCGCGCTCCGGGATCGAAAGCGCGGTGACGTCCTCGCCCTTGAACAGGATCCGCCCGCCGGTGGGCTTCTCAATGCCCATAATCAGGCGCGCAAGCGTCGATTTGCCGCCGCCGTTCGGGCCGGTGATCACGGTAAAGGAACCGGTCGGGACCTCCAGATCCACGGAATCGATGATTTCCAGATTTGTGCCGTCCGCCGGCACCTGAAAAGAAAGCTGTTCAAGCTTCAGCATAGGGGGACCTCCAGATAAGAAATCAATACAGCGCGGGTCAGAACCACTTTTTCTTCTTTCCCAGAAGCACCATGGCCGCCACCGTCGCCACGGACAGGGCGATCACATAGAGATAACCGTATTTCCAGGGGAATTCCGGCATGGACTGGAAGTTCATGCCGTACCAGCCGACGATGATCGTCAGCGGGAAAAAGATCGTGGTGATGACGGTGAGCACCTTCATGGTGCGGTTGAGCTTCATATCGAGCGTGGCGGAGTAGGCGTCCTGCAGATGCTCCACGGCGCTCTGCAGCGAATCGACGTCCTCGCGCAGGCGGGTGACTTTTTTCGTCACGTTGTTCAGAAGCATCAGCTCGCCGTCCGGCAGCAGATCGTTTTCATTCTCATCCAGCGCTTCGGTGATATCCAGCAGCTGCTCATAATAGTTGCGCATGGTCAGCAGCTGTTTTTTCAGCGCCAGCAGCGAACGGGTGAAAGCGTTGTCTGCCTGATCGTCCAGCAGCCGCTCCTCCATGGCCGCGATCTCGTTGCCGACGGTTTCCACATGCTTGGAATCCCGCGTGACGAGCGTATCCAGGAAACAACAGACCAGCTTTTCCAGCGTGGCCGTTGACGGGGAAAGCCGGCTGACCGCCTGCTCGAACTTGGCCTTGGTGGAGCCGTCGCGGTCGTCGACGTCCACAACCAGCAGCAGATCTTTTTTGATATAGAGCGCCAGGCAGTCGTCGCCGTCGCCGTCATCCTCGAGCCGCATGACGCGCAGCTCGGTGAAGGTGTAGTCGTCATAGATTTCCACGCCGGAGCGGAAATGCAGGCTCGCCGCCGCGCAGGCGGAAACCGTGGAGGGCGAAAAGCCGAATTGCGCCGCGCAGTCCTGCAGCGCGTTCACACTGACGAATCCAGCGGTCAGCACGCCGGGCTGCAGCGCGTCGGCGGAAACCGCGCGCACCGCATCTGTGACCTGATAGAACAAACGCATCCCCTCCGTCTTCAAAGTATTTAATAATTTTAGCATAAACACACCCGCTTGTAAAGGACATATGATGCGGAAAGCGGCGTTTTTTCAAAAAAACCCTTGACGAAACCGAAAAAAGCGGGATAATAGAAAAAGAATCCGCTTATATTTGGAAGAGAGCAGACAAAGGGAAGGGGGAGGAACAGATGGAAAGGAAAACGGCGCAGACCGAAGCGCCGGAGGCAACGGCCGCGCGGCGCGGCAAGGTGATCGTGCGCACCGGCGTGATCGGGATTCTGACGAATCTGCTGCTCGCGGGCTTCAAGGCGGCGGTCGGCACGGCGGCGAATTCCATTGCCATCACGCTCGACGCGGTCAACAACTTTTCGGATGTGCTGTCCTCTGTCATCACGATCGTCGGCACACGCCTGGCCAACCGCCGGCCGGATAAAAAGCATCCGCTCGGTCACGGGCGCGTGGAATATCTGAGCGCCACGGTGGTTTCGGCGCTGGTGCTCTATGCCGGCGTGTCGGCGCTGGTGGAATCCGTCAAAAAGATTCTGCACCCCGAAGCCGCCGAATATTCCGCGTTGTCGCTGATCGTGGTCGCCGCCGCCGTCGCGGTCAAGATCGTGCTGGGCCTTTATGTGAAGCGGCAGGGCAAGGCGGTCGATTCCGACGCGCTGATCGCTTCCGGCTCCGACGCGCTCATGGACGCCGTGCTTTCCGCCTCCGTGCTTGCGAGCGCGCTGGTGTATGTGAAGACCGGCCGTTCGCTGGAGGCCTATGTCGGCGTGATCATTGCGGGCTTCATCATCAAATCAGGCGTCGAGCTGCTGGCCGGCCCCGTCAGCAATCTGGTGGGCCGCCGGGCCGATCCGGCGCTGACCCGGCAGGTCCGCGCGCTGCTGGAAGCGGATCCCGCCGTCCACGGCGCCTATGATCTGATCATGAACAACTACGGCCCGGGCAAATACTATGCCTCGGTGCATCTGGAGCTGGACGACGTGATGACCGTGGACGAGGTGGATGTGCTGACCCGGAAGCTGGAAACGCAGGTCTATCACGAAACGGGCGTGATCCTCACGGGCGTGGGCGTGTATTCCTTCAACACGGCCGACGACGAGGCGGCGCGTCTGCGCAACGAAGTGACGCATCTGGTCATGACGCATGAATGGGCGCTGCAGCTGCACGGCTTTTATGCCGACACGCAGGCGAAGACCATGCGCTTCGACGTGGTGTTCAGCTTTGACATCAGCCCGCGCGAGGGTCTGCGGCTGCTGCAGACGGAGCTGGCGGCAGCCTTTCCGGACTATGCCATCACCGCGACGCCCGATGTGGACGTCGCAGATTGAAAAATAGAACAGCAAAGGAAAACCGGGCCTGCACCTCCGCGGAGATGCAGGCCCGGCGATTCTTAATCAGGATTACTTATACAGCGGGCCGTAGGCGGCGCAGGCGCGGAAATCCGCAGCCTCGCGGTCCTTCGTGCCGAAGGCGCCCCAGCTGGCCGGGCGGAAGATCTTCTCATCCGGCACGTTGTGCAGCGCCACGGGGATGCGCAGGATGGAGGCGAGCGTGATCAGGTCGGCGCCGACGTGGCCGTAGCTGATCGCGCCGTGGTTGGCGCCCCAGTTGTTCATCAGATCATAGGCGGAGCGGAACGGGTCGCCGCCCACACCGTTGCAGCGCGGCGTGAACCAGGTGCACGGCCAGGTGTAATCCGTGCGCTTCCACAGGATATCGGACACCTCGTCCGGCAGCGCGACGGTCCAGCCCTCCGCGATCTGCAGCACGGGGCCGAGCCCCTTGACGATATTCAGGCGGATCATCGTCGCCGGCATTTCCGGACGGGTCAGGAAGCGCGAGGAATAGCCGCCGCCGCGGAAATAGCCGAGGTCGGCGCAGCACCATTCGGTCGCCTTGAGCATCTTGTCGATGTCCGTTTCGGTCACGTCATACCACGGCTTGATCACGCCGTTGCCGTCGGCGTCTTTGGATTCGCCGCAGGCGTCCAGGCAGCAGGCGCCGGAGTTGATCAGATGGATGAAGCCGTCCGCTTCCTTCGCGTGGCCTTCGATATCATAGCCGGTCACGCGTTTGACGGAATCGCCGCTCCAATAGGTGCGCACGTCCGCAAACAGCTGGGCGCGGTTGGTCAGAAGCTTGAGCAGCAGCATGCTCAGGCCGTTGAGCGTATCGTTCTCGGTGGCGAAGGCATAAGGCTCGCGCGCGCCGTTCCAGTCAAAGGACGTGTTGAGGATGGATTCGGCAAAGTCGGCGTTCGGATAGAAGTCCGTCCACTGACGCTGACCCTGGAAGCCGCCGGCGATCGCGTTGTGGCCGACCGTTTCTTCCTTCCAGGGATCAGGCAGGTTGGGGTTGCCGTTCATCAGATCCTTGATGATGCAGGCCATCTTGACGCTGAATTCCCAGTCCTTCTCTTTCTCTTCCGCGCTCTTCTTCGCGAAATCGGGGTTCTTGTCCCAGCCCTCGGGGCAGTTGGCCTTCGTCCAGGCAAGCGCCTTCTGATATTCGGCCTCGTCATAGATGCCCTGGGTCATGCGGCGGATGATCTCCACCTCGTCGACGGATTCCACGCGCATGCCGAGGTATTCCTCAATGAAATCGGGATCGACGGTCGAGCCGGCGATGCCCATGCAGATGGAGCCGATCTGCAGATAGGATTTGCCGCGCATCGTGGCGGCGGCGATCGCGGCGCGGCCGAAGCGCAGGAGCTTCTCTTTCACGTCGTCGGGCACGGTCGGGTCGTCGGCGTCCTGCACGTCCTTGCCGTAGATGCCGAAGGCGGGCAGGCCCTTCTGCGCGTGGGCAGCCAGCACGGCCGCCAGATACACCGCGCCGGGACGCTCCGTGGCGTTGAAGCCCCAGACGCCCTTGATTGTGAGCGGATCCATATCCATCGTTTCGGAGCCGTAGCACCAGCAGGGAGTGACGGAGAGCGTGATATCCACGCCTTCCTTTTTAAACTGGGCAGCGCACTGCGCCGCCTCGGCCACGCGGCCGATCGTGGTGTCGGACACAACGACCTTCACGGGCGTGCCGTCGGAATACCGCAGATTCTCGCGGTAGAGCTGCGCGGCGGTCTGCGCCATGGCCATGGTTTGATCCTCCAGCGCCTCGCGCACCTTGATCGCGCCGCGGCGGGCGTCAATGATGGGACGGATGCCGATGACGGGATATTCGCCGATCAGTCTGCTTGCCATAAATAAATACCTTCTTTCTGATAATTCTTTATTGAATGACAACGCCCTTCTTCAGAATGACGTTGGCGTAGATCGCGGTTTCGCCGGTCGCAATCACGGCGTAGGCCTTCTTTGCGCGCTCATAAAATGCGAAGCGCTCCATGAGCTCAAACGGACGGTCGTCCCCGGCGGCGAACACCGTTGCCTGGTAATCCGCCCAGATCGGCGGCGGCGCGGCGGGATCGCCGTTGTCCATGAGCGCCACCGGCGCTTCCACATAGGTATCCAGCGGCATGAGCTGCAGGATCGCGTCGAGAATCTCGTTGACGCCGTGCCCGTCCAGGCGCACCAGACGCTGCGCGATCGAGGCGGCGGGGAAGTTGCCGTCGCCGATGACGATCTCATCGCCGTGCCCCATTTCCATCAGGATCTTGAGCAGCTCGGGCGAGAGGATCGGGGAAATGCCTTTGAGCATAGAATCATCTCCTTTTGCGAATGATACTATTATTATACAACTGATTATTCGGCATTGCAATCTTTTTCTGAAAATGACTTGACAAATCCTTCGGACCGGCCTATGATATACCCGTAGGGGGTATATAAAACGCCCCGGACACCGGGAAAGGAAGTGAGCTGATGGCGGCGTGCTGCTGCGAAAAGCATACGGAACGAACAGAGGAAGAAAAAAAGAAGCTGATCCACCGCCTGAATCGCATCGAAGGGCAGATCCGCGGGCTGCGCCGCATGATCGAAAACGACGCGTACTGCAACGACATCCTCGTGCAGTCCGCCGCTGCGCGCGCCGCGCTGGACGGCTTCAACAAAGACCTGCTTGCGCGGCATATCCGCACGTGCGTTGCGCGGGATCTGCGCGCGGGCGATGACGCCGTGGTCGACGAGCTGGTCGCCACGGTGCACAAGCTGATGAAATGAGGCGGGCGGCATGAAGCAATATAATGTGACCGGCATGCAGTGCGCGGCCTGCAGTGCCCGTGTGGAAAAGGCGGTCAGCGCCGTGGCAGGCGTGGAGCATTGCGCAGTGAACCTGCTGACGAATTCCATGGGCGTGGAGGGCGACGCGCCGGCGCAGGCGGTCATCGCCGCCGTGGAGGCGGCCGGCTACGGCGCTTCGGTCAAAGGCGAAAAAGCACCGCCCGCCGGCAGGGCAGACGACGCTCTTACGGACCGGGAAACGCCGCGGCTGCTGCGGCGCCTGGCAATCTCGCTCGTGTTTCTGCTTGCCCTGCTGTATGTTTCCATGGGGCACGCGATGCTCAGTCTGCCGCTGCCTGCCTTTTTCGACGGCAATCCGGTCGCGGTCGGGCTGCTGCAGCTGCTGCTGACCGCCGCCGTCATGGTGATCAATCAGAAATTCTTTGTCAGCGGCGTGCGCGGCCTGCTGCACCGCGCGCCGAATATGGATACGCTCGTGGCGCTCGGCGCCGGCGCCTCGTTTCTATACAGCGTCTACGCGCTGTTTGCCATGACCCGCGCGCAGGCGGACGGCGGCGCGGCGGCTGCGGCGGGATATCTGAGCGACTTCTATTTTGAATCTGCCGCGATGATCCTCACGCTCATCACGGTCGGCAAAACGCTGGAGGCGCGCGCGAAGGGCAGGACCACGGATGCGCTCAGAAGCCTGATGCGGCTCGCGCCGCGCACGGCGAGCGTGGAGCGTGACGGGAAGGAAACGCAGGTGCCGGTCGAGCAGGTGCGCGCGGGCGACTTCTTTCTGGTGCGGCCGGGGGAGAGCATCCCGGTGGACGGGGAAGTGCTCGAAGGCGGCGGCGCGGTCGATGAATCGGCGCTGACCGGCGAAAGTCTGCCCGTGGACAAGGCGGCAGGCGACTCTGTTTCCGCCGGCACAGTCAACCGCTCCGGCTTTCTGCGCTGCCGCGCATCGCGCGTCGGGGCGGACACCACGCTGGCGCAGATCATTCAGACCGTCAGCGACGCGGCGGCAACCAAGGCGCCGATTGCAAAAACGGCGGACCGGGTCGCCGGCGTCTTTGTGCCGGCGGTGATGGCGATCGCGCGGGTGACCGCCGTGATCTGGCTGCTGCTCGGCAAAGACGTCGGCTTTGCGCTCACACGCGGCGTTTCCGTGCTGGTCATCAGCTGCCCCTGCGCGCTGGGGCTTGCCACGCCCGTGGCCATCATGGTCGGCAGCGGCGTCGGCGCGCGCAACGGCATCCTCTTCAAAACCTCGGAGGCGCTGGAGAAGGCCGGCCGGACGCAGACCGTCGTGCTGGATAAAACCGGCACGGTGACCGAAGGCGCGCCGCAGGTGACGGCGCTGCTGCCCGCAGACGGCGTGGATGAAGAAACGCTGCTGCGCAAGGCGTCGGCGCTCGAGCAAAAGAGCGAGCACCCGCTCTCCCGCGCGATCCTGGCGCGCGCGCAGGCCGAGGGGCTGACCGTCGCGCCGGTGACGACGTTTGAGACCGTGACCGGGCAGGGACTGCACGGCGACGGCCTGTTCGGCGGCAACGCCGCCTATATCGCGGCGCAGACGGAACTCCCTGCCGCCGCTGAAAGCTGGGCGCAGACGCGGGCGCAGACGGGCGAAACGCCGCTGTTTTTCTGCGAAAACGGACGCTTCCTCGGCGTGATCGCCGTGGCGGACGTCATCCGGCCGGAGAGCGCTGCGGCGGTGCAGACCCTGCGGGCGGCCGGACTGCGCGTGGTGATGCTGACCGGCGACAATGAAAAAACCGCCCGCGCCATCGGCGCGCAGGCAGGCATCGATGAAGTGATTGCCGGCGTGCTGCCGACCGAAAAATCCGACGCGGTCGCCCGGCTGGCGGCAAGCGGACGGGTGGCGATGGTCGGCGACGGCATCAACGACGCGCCGGCGCTGACCCGTGCGGATACCGGCATCGCCATCGGCGCGGGGACGGACGTGGCCGTGGACGCAGCGGACGTGGTGCTGATGAAAAGCACGCTGCGCGACGTGCCGGCGGCCATCCGGCTCAGCCGCGCCACCCTGCGCAACATTAAAGAGAACCTGTTCTGGGCGTTCATCTACAATGCGATCGGCATTCCGGTTGCGGCCGGGGCGCTGATCCCGTTCGGCGTCACGCTCAGCCCGATGCTCGGCGCGGCGGCGATGAGTCTGTCCAGCTTCTGCGTGGTGACCAACGCGCTGCGGCTGAATTTTGTCAAGCTGTATCCGAAGCAGGCACCGTCCGCTTCGAAAAAAATAAAAAAGGAAGAAAAGGGGCAGGAAGCCATGGAAAACAAGATTGTGATCGGCGTGGAGGGCATGATGTGCCCGCATTGCGAAGCGCGTGTGAAAACGGCGCTCGAGGCGCTGCCCGGCGTGGAAGCCGCCGCGGCCGACCATACGAGCGGCACCGTGACGCTGACGCTTTCCGCGCCGGCGGACGCGCAGGCGCTCAGGGACGCTGTGGAGGCGCAGGGCTATATTTTTACGGGTTTGCAGTAATTGCAGCCGCAAACCGAAAAAACGACCGCGCCGGCAACGGCAGAGTTTCATAATCCAGTATTGGTTTTGCGGGGCATAAATCGCCCATAAATGCGTCAAAGCCGCACTGACATACATCAAGTATGCCATGTGCGGCTTTTCCTTTTTCTGAACAATTTCTGCTCCCGCAAAACTGT
>JAFZNN010000160.1 GCA_017550895.1 Clostridia bacterium | reverse complement strand
TTTCTTTTTCGTCCTTCATCTTACCATATCGATCGGGATTTTTCAATCCATTTTGCGCACGGCGCGCAAAAATCCGACGCAAAAAGCCTCCGGCGGCAGACGTTTTCCTCACTGCCGCTGAAGGCTCTTGTTTCTTGCCGGACTTGTTTTATTTCATAGAGAAAACGGGGTCGGCCGCGGGCATCTGCGTCCGGAATCCAGTCGACGCGGTTATTGTCTGAACGCAGCCAGCAGCCGCTCAAACAGCTCCTTGAAGAGATTGGCGAGGATGTCAATGTAGCTGCGCACCTTCAGCTCACTCGAATCCGAGGGATTGTCCCGCAGCAGGTATTCCGTGGTGACCAGGTAGGTTTCATAGGCGTCCGGATTGTTTTTGTCGATGGTGATCACGCGGTAGCCTCTGTTGTTGTCGTTGTAGGAAGCGAAGCAGCAGCCGGGCGAATTCACCAGATCGATGCCCAGATAGTTCAGGATATAGGAGTTGATGTGATCGTGCCCGAAGAAGATCGCCTTCACGTCCCCCTGCTCGACCATCGCGTCCACTTCGGCATAGCCGGGCGCAAAATTGACGTTGGGCGGGGACGGGATCTCCTTCATCCAGTTGGCGGCCGGGTCGGCGTCGTCGGGCAGCGTGTAATATTTACCCGTGCTCTTCATTTCAAGGGCGCCGTCCGTGCCGGCGGGCACTTCCTTGAGCACGCTCGTGATCTGCGGCGGCACGATGTGCTGGAACGCGATGGACGGCACGGGCACGCCGCCGTTGGCAGCCTTCAGCTCGTCGGACTTTGCCTTGTACCATTCCACCTGCTCGGGCAGCACGTAGCCATAGCCGCCGTATTCCTCATCCGGATTGTAGTTGCCGGAATCGAAGCACCAGATGTTGAAGAGCACCTGATCGCTGTCTGCGGCGGCATACACGGGGATATTGTAGGTGCCGGCGTTGATCGTCGTATTCTCGCCGACCGTCTTTTCCGCCACGACGCCCGCGCAGCCGATGAAGCAGTCATAGGATTCATACTGCTCGATCTGCTCGAGCTTCGTATAAGGCGTTTCATCGTCGTCATGGTTGCCGAAGACCATGGCCACGGGAATGCCGTATTCTTCAAACAGGGACATGTAGTTGTTGATCGCGTTGCTCGCGGCCACGACCGTCTTGCAGGAGTAGCCCGCGATGTTGTCGCCGGTGAGCATGATCAGGTCGGGCGCGCAGGTTTCAATTGCGCGGACCAGCGATTTTCTCGCAAGCGAATCCAGCCGCGCGTCATCCTGAAGATCGGCGACCTGCAGGATCTTCAGCTTGCCGTCGGCGTTGAAGGAAAGATGCGCGTTTGCGGGGCGGGAAACGTCGACCGCATCGACGGCCGCAAGGGCGGGACTCAAAGCGAGGATCGCCAGCAACAGGCTGAGCATGCACGCAAGGATCTTTCGGAACGGCATCATAACAGATCTCCCCCTTTTTGTGATGGTTTCATTATACAGGATCGAATCTGAAAATGCAAGCGTTTTCTCGCAAAGCGCTGCGTTCATCGCCCGCGCGCCTTTCCGTGAAAACCTCCCGTGGTTTTTCGTGACCGATCACTCTTTTTCCTCCGGTGCGCGTCCGGCTTTTTTCACAAAAAATTATTTAATAATTGCAATTTCTTATTTATTCTGTTATAATAAAAAAAGAATCTTTTCGTTTCACAGAAACGGAATGCTGAAAAAAGAGGAGGGTCCGGAATGAAACGGTTTCTTTCGCTTCTGCTTGTGCTGACGCTGGTCTTTGGCGTGTGCGGCGGTCTGCTGCTCCCGGCGCAGGCGAGCGGCACGTATGACAACTTTGAATACGAGGAAGATTCGGACGGCGTTGCGATCATGGACTACAGCGGCTCTGACACAACGATCACGGTGCCTGCCGAAATCAACGGCAAGCCGGTGAACCGTATCGGAAATGGCGCTTTTGCATATTTCTACGATGTAAAAGAGATCACACTGCCGGATACGGTAACATCAATCGGCTCCATGGCCTTTGCTTCTTCAACGTTCAGAACGATCAATCTGGGCAAGGGCGTTCAGTCGATCGGGGATTTTGCGTTTTCGGATTGCTCCAACCTGGAGCAGCTGATTCTCGGCGACGAGAGCGTTATCATTGGGTCAAATGCGTTCCTTAACGCGGGCACAAATACCGACAACGGTTTCACGCTCTACGCCCCTGCGGGTCTGTCTTTGGGTATAAGCGGCGTTCAACACGTCTATAATTATGAGCCGCTGGTCACCTGCGGCAAGACCACTTATGTAAAGATCACAAACGACGGCAATATGACCGCGGAGACCATTTCCTGCGAGATCGGCGAAGGCTATGAGGCGATTGCCTCTGCGGATCCGGATCTGACGATCGATCTCGGCATGGAGGTCAACAACAGCTGGAATGCTCGTCCGTTCCAGATCGGCACTTACGCGCAGCTGCGCCGTTTTTCCGTTTACGAGAATTTCGTGGATGCTTCCGCCTGCGCACAACTGTGTCAGGATATCGTTGCGGAGGATGACGCCTGGCTGCCGATCGGCAGTGTGTGTCCCTTTGAGGGTGAATTTTACGGCGTATATTTAAGCGCCTCCGAAGAGAAACCCAAGTATTACACGATCACGGGCCTTTCCTCCGCGCAGACGCCGGATGCATACCGCGGCGCGCTCGGTCTCTTCGGCAATATCGCGTCCGGAGGCTTGGTGACAGGCGTCGGCCTTTGCAACACGACCTTTATCTCCGACGAGAAGAACGCGTACGTGGCCGGCATTGCCGCGTTCAACAACGGCACTGTAGACAGGTGCTACTGCTTCGGCACCACCGCGCTCTGGTCGACCGGCATGTACGGACTCGTCGCCGGGATCGTCGGCGATAATACAGGCAACATCGAGAGGTGCTTCGTCACCGGTTACGCCACCATCGAGGGCAGCGCAACCTCCGAAGCGGGCGGCCTGGTCGGCTTGCTCCAAGGCAGCCTGAAAAACTCCTACTACGCGGCAAGCGGCACCATCCGCGGCTACATTGCGGGCGGTCTGGTGGATCTGGCGTCGTTTGGTGTGATGGAGGACTGCTTCTCTTACGGCGCCGCCACGATCCGGAACATCCAGAATGACTCTCCCTTCACGGTCTCAACCGTTAGTGCGGGCCAGATCGTCGGCAATATCAGGTCTTTGGACGGCAGTGACGTCTTCTATTCCGATGATCATCCGGATCCCGAAAAACCCGCCGGCCTCTGCGATGAGCCCAGATTCATAAAGAGCATCAGTTTCCGCAACCTGTCGGCAGCGGAGAGAACGTTTTCTGACAGCTTCGATTTTAGTAATACATGGTATATGGGCGAAAAGTATCCGGAGCTGCAGTTTGCCCGCGACTGCGTGCCGGAGGGCTGGAATACCGGCGACGTGATCCAATACGGCAACTATCCGCAGAGCGAGGTCGCCGAGACCGACGCGCTCAAGGCCGCCGCCGACGCCGCCGCGTGGAAGAGCTTCGGCGATTACAGCGGCGACAGTGATGATTATTCGGGCTACTATATTGCCGGCACGACGATGGCGCCCGGCGATTTCTTCCAGTATGCCGATTTCGTTCAGGATGGCGTGCAGTACCGCGCGATCCGCTTCACGGAGTATCGCCCGTTTATGTCGTGCCAGGTCCGCAAAGAAGACTATTCCAATCAGCCGTCGAACGGCTATGCGCCGAATACGGTCTATTACTTCAAATATGAACCGATCGCATGGCGCGTGCTCGATCCTGCCGCGGGGCTGGTGATGTGCGCCACCGTGCTGGATTCCCGCGCGTTCCAGAATTTCATTACGAAGATCGGCGATCAGTTTTACGGCGACGCCGGCGGATCGGCGTATGCGACGGATTGGGCGCATTCCGAGCTGCGCGCCTGGCTCAATCAGGATTTTTACCAGACGGCGTTCACCGCCGCGCAGCAGGCGAATATCAGGGAAACGACGCTCAGCACAGTCGGCTATAATGAACAATCGAATATTGTCGTGCCCGACAGCACGAAAACCGTCGACCGCGTGTTCCTGCTTTCTTACGATGACGCGATGAATCCCGCTTACGGCTTCGTCGTCAATCTGGATGAAACAAAACGCATCGAGGGCAGCGATTATGCGAAAGCCCGCGGCCTGTATTATATCGATAACGGCGGCTTCGCAGCAGATGACGTCCATGCCTTTTGGAATCTGCGCACGGCGTACAGCACACAACGCGTCTACACCATCTATCCGACCGGCTTTGTCAACAACATAGACGTTTCCTCGACGGATCAGGGCGTCGTGCCCGCGATGGTGCTCAACGAGATCCGGAACGATACCGAAGTGGCGCTTTACCACGAGGATGACGTGATCCTCTACGGCAGCTATCCGCAGAGCAGGGTCACGGATGCGGCCACCATCGCCGCGCTGGAAGAGACCTTTGTCAACGAGGGGCTCACCGAGACATCATTCAATTACTATTCCGTTCAGAGGATCTATGGTTATGACGAGCCGTACGCGGTGTCTTATTATAAATATTGCGACGTGACCTATAACGGTGTAAAATACCGCAGGATCAACAATAGGTATTTCCGTACGCGCGACACGCGCCAGCGGATCAAGTCAGAGAATTCCTATCAGGATGAAAACGGATATCTGCCATTTTTTGATGACGAATCCAATGAAACGGAAAACGGAATCTACTGGTTCCGCTTTGAGCCGCTGCGTTGGCGCGTGCTGGATCAAGACACGGGGCTGGTGATATGTGAATCGATCATCGACAGCCAGCCGTTCAACGAATATGCGCTGACGAACGGCGCGGACGTCTACGGCGCCCCGCTCGTCTGGGGCAACATGGGTCAGAATAGTTATGCGAGCGACTATCGGCGCTCTTCGATCCGCGCGTGGCTCAACCATAATTTTATGTATACAGCGTTCACCGAAGCGCAGCGCGACGGCATTGCGGAAACGACGCTCGATAACAGCCTGGGCAAGGTCTATGAGGATCGCCCGCTCTCTGAAACCATCTATGATTATCAGTCCACAACGGACAGTGTCTTCCTGCTTTCCCTGGACGACGCGCGCAACGACGCCTATGACTTCACGCAGCCCGTGCGCGGCAGCGATTACGCAAAGAGTCAGGGGCTTCTGGTTGCAGCGGCGGACGGCAGCTCCAACTGGCTGCTGCGCACAGCGGCTGAAACCTCCGACGCGCTCTGGTACGTCGGCGCAGACGGCAGTGTGACCCATGGCGCGCAGACCGCGAACACGAGCTTCGGCATCCGCCCCGCGATGACGCTCAAGGAGTTGAAAAACGACGCCGCGTTTGACACGCGTACGCCGGGCATGAGTGTTACCGTAGGCGACGTGCACTACCCTGCGAAAGCGGTCGCCGTGATCGACCTCCCCGAAGACGCGAACGGTATGGTCAGCATCTCGGTGGAGGGCGACACGAGCACCCGCACGTTTGAAGGCACCGTCACGGAAGGCGAGGCAACTGTGGATCTGATACATCTGACCCCCGATTCCTATATTACGAACGTATATTTCTACAGCGGCGAATACGTTGGGAGCGGCGAATCCCGCGAGTTCGTGCGCGACGATTCTTACGCGCCCTCATTCTGCAGCTGTACGTTCACGGTCTACCGGCTGGATGTCGAGATCAGCTCTGCCATTCCGGAAGGCGTTCTCTTCGACAGCATGCCGTTTAACATCTCAACCAGCCTCTCCGATTATGAGGCGTTTGAAAGGATGGGTCGTGAGCCGCCGGTGGATACCCTGTTTGCAAACGGCAGCGCGATCCTGTATATCGACGGCGAACAGTATGCGACCAAGCGCGGGTTTTCCAACGTGGCCCATTTCGGCGTCGCCGGGCTGAGCGCGGGCAGTCACGCGGTGAAGGTCGAATATCTGGGAGACGCCTTCCACCAGCCCGCCGTGGATGAATTCGAGCTCAACGTCGAAAACCAGATCCCGCTGAATTCGTTCGAGCTGGAAGCTGCCGACGTACAGCCCTTCGATCCGATCGAATTGACGGCTGAGCTGCCGCGGGACGCCGTCGGCGCGGTCACCTTCTCGATCCGGAAGGCCGGGGATGAAACGCAGACGGATCTCGTGAAGGTCGAAAACGTGCGCCTCGAAAACGGCGTTGCGAAAGCGACCATAAATGAGGTCATTCCGGCCGGCGACTATCAGGCGATCGCCGTTTACAGCGGCTGCTACAAGTATTCCGGCGCCACCGCGCAGAAGGACTTTACCAGCAGTCTGCACGATTCTTATATCACCATCTCGCTCGAAAAGGATCACATCGGCACCGGCGAATCCGCGGTCGTTTACATTGAGATCCCCCAGAAAGCCAGCGTGGATCCCAGGAGCGCAGGCAACGTCTCCATACTGCTCAACGGTGCGGAGATGCAGACCATCACCGTTGAGAACGGCGTAGGGCAGTATACGATCCCTCCGCTGGAGGCGAACACTTACACGATCACCGCCGTCTTTAACGGCGACGCCCAGTATTACTACGCCTCCACCTCCGACCCGCTGACGCTGGTCGTGGAAAACAACGCGACTTCGATCGCCCTCGGGATCACGCCCGATGACGTGATCGAATATGGCGACACGGTCACCTTCACCGCCACCCTGTCGGGCGACAAGAATCCGACGTTCGTCGCGGACACGCAGGTCCCCGCCGGCGAAAATGCCCAGGGCGTGGACGGCGGCGTGACGATCACCGTCGACGGCAAAGCGTATTATACGGTCGCCGCGCAAACGGGCGACCCGGTGATCACGCTCAACGGCAACGTCGCAACGCTCGCGCTCACCGGCCTGACTGCCGGGGATCACACGGTCAAGGCCGTTTACAGAGGCGATGCGGCCAACGTCGGCAGCGAAGCGGAAACCACGTTCAAGGTCGAAAAAGGAAAGCCGGCGATCGACGTCACATACACGCCGGCAAATGAAGATATGACCGCGATCCAGCTCACGATCACCAAGCCGCTGGATGCCGTGGACGGCGTGTCGGTCGAAGTACTGCATGCGGAGTATAAGAGCAGCACGACCTCGATCAATGCCAACCAGTTTGAAAACGGCAAGTACGTCCTGTCGTTCCCGGAGTGCTTCGGAAATCTCTATAAGAAACCCGGCATTTATAAATTCATCGTCACGTATTACGGTGAGACGGATCCGAATTATCATGTTGCCGATCAGGAATTGTGGGTCACGCTCAACTGCGCGCACGAATGGAAAGAGCCGACGTGGAACTGGGAGGATGACGTGAACAATCCGACCTACTCCGCGGAGTGCGAGTACTGCACCGAAAAAGCCGAAGGCAGCGTTGCAAGCCTGCCCGGCACGCGCGTGGAAGCGACGATCACTGAAGACGCTTATACGCCCTATACCGCGGAGATTACGCTCGGCACGCAGACCTTCTCGGACGAACACAAGGTTTACGAGCCCGGCACGATGCAGGCAGCCCGCGAGCAGGCCTTTAACGAATACAAAGCGCAGATCATCACCGGCATCGAAGGCAAGGCGCTCGAGGGCGACAGCGACGCGGCCGCCAAGCTGATCGAAGACACTGCGGCTGCGGTCGAGGGCGTGACCTACGACCAGAGCCAGGGGCTTGATGAAAACAAGGCCGCCGTCGACAACGCCGCGAACCTTCCGGCGCTCGAGAAAGCCCTGACCGATCAGCGCGCCGTCGACGCGGCGGAAGCGAAGGTCTTCGCCATCGGCGAGGTCGAATACACGCCCGAATGCAAGCAGAAGATCGACGACGCAGTCGCCGCCCGCGACGGTCTGACCGACGATCAGCTGGGGATTTTCTCCGATGAAGCCGCGACGACGCTGCAGAACGCGATCAAAGAATATCAGCGGCTTGAAAACGCGTCATCGCTTGAGGATTATAAGACGGCGAAGAAAGCGGAAGCCGACGCCAAGGCCCAGGAGGGCGACAGCGAAAAAGTCGCCGCGCTGATCACCGCCGCGAAGAAAGCGATCGACGACGTGCCCTACGACCAGAGCATTTCGCTTGATGCGAATAAGGCAGCCGTGGACGCCGCCGCAAACTTTGACGCGCTCGATGAAGCCCTGGCCGATCAGCGCGCCGCAGACGCGGTGGAAGCGATGATCTACGCCATCGGCCAGGTCGAATACACCGACGAGAGCAAGGCCAAGATCAACGCGGCCCGCTCAGCTTACGACGCCCTGACCGATGCGCAGGCAGCGCGCGTGACCGATGAAGCGAAGCAGGCGTTGACCGACGCGGAGGCTGCGTATCAGCTGCTCGAGGACAAGGCAGAATTCGAGGCTTACAAGAACGCCGTGAAGGACGCCGCCGACGCGCTCGGCAAGGCGGATGACAGCGCAAAGACCGCCGCCCTGATCGAAGCCGCGAAGAAGGCCGTCGACAAAGTGACCTACAACGAGAGCAAGTCGCTCGATGAGAACAAGGCCGCCGTCGACAATGCCGCGAACCTGCAGCAGCTCGCCGCTGGTCTGGATAATCAGCGTGCCGCCGACGCGGCGGAAAACGCCATCAACGCCATCGGCGAGGTCGCCCTCACCGACGAGAGCAAGGAGAAGATCGACACGGCCCGCGCCGTCTACGACGCGCTGACCGACGCGCAAAAAGCCCTCGTGCCCAATGAGGCGAAGCAGGCTTTGACCGACGCGGAAGCCGCCTACGATCTGCTCGATAAAAAGGATCAGTTTGAATCCTACAAAGAGGCGCTGAAGGACGCCGCGGTTGACAAAGCGCTCGACGGCGACAGTGAGGAAAGCACCGCGCTGATCGACGCTGCCATCGCCGCGATCGACGCGATGGAGTATGACGAGAGCAAGTCGCTCGACGAAAACAAGCAGGCCGCACAAGCCGCCGCCGATCTTGCGGCCCTCGACGCTGCGCTGACCGACCAGCGTGCCTCCGACGCGGCCGAACGCGCGATCAACAACATCGGCGACGTTGCCCTGACCGACGAGAGCAAGGAGAAGATCGACACGGCCCGCGCCGTCTATGACGCGCTGACCGACGAACAGAAGGCCAAGGTCGACAACCTCGACACGCTGACCGCCGCCGAGCAGGAATATGCCGACCGCGCCGCGTTTGAGGAATACAAAGAAGAGAAGAAAGCCGCGCTCGACGCGCTCGCCAAGGAGGGCGACAGCAGCGCCGCGCAGCAGATCATCGAGGACGCGAAGGCGCAGATCGACGCGATGGAATACGACGACACCAAGCCGCTTGCGGATAACAAGGCCGCGGCCGACACGGTTGTCACCAATACGGAGAAAGCGCTCGAGCATCAGCGCACAGACGATTGCCCGCTTTGCGGCAAGGGCCACGAAAACGGCTTCTTCGACAAGCTCCTCGGCGTCATTCACCGCGCGCTCTACTATGTGAACCTTTATGGCCGCATTGCCGTCTTCTATTTCTTCCAGATGATCATGAGATTCTGATCGCGATTCAAAACAAAACAGCGGAGCGGGGAACGGCAGGGTTTCGTAATCCAGTATTGGTTTTGCGGGGCATAAATCGCCCATAAATGCGTCAAAGCCGCACTGACATACATCAAGTATGCCGTGTGCGGCTTTTCCTTTTTCTGAACAATTTCTGCTCCCGCAAAACTGGGAACCATCGAAAAGAGATGCAATTTGCGTGCAATTGCGGATTTCTTCGGCGCAGGGATACTTGACGTATCTCAAGCCGAAAAATCTGCAAGTGCGCGTGAAG
>JAFZNN010000159.1 GCA_017550895.1 Clostridia bacterium | reverse complement strand
TTGTTGCCGTTGATCGTGCCGTCCTGCCGCGGCATATCGCCTTTTTCAAGCACGTAAGCTTCCGTGTCAATGCAGGTCGGCGTCGTCCCGTTCTGGAACAGCGCGCTTGCGCTGTGCGACACGGTTTCCTTGCCGATGAGCTTCTTGCAGGTGGGGTCATCGACCTTGACGGCGCCGAAGCAGTGCGCCATAAAGAACTTGCCGGCGATATCGCCGATCAGCGAACCGTAGGTGCCGAAATTGCCGGAGCCGTTGACGTCGGGCAGCCATGTGCATCCGGGATCTTCAACGAATCCTTCCGGATCGGGAGGCGAAGGAACCTCATTAAGCGGGCGACCTGCGTTGTGGCAGTTCTCAATCGTGGCTTTGTCGAGGATTTTGCCGACCAGGCCGCCGATCGTCGCGTCGTTGTAGGGCTTAATGACCCGATCCTCATGGAACCAGCGCGGCTGACTGCCTTCGTCTTCCACCGTGAGGATATAAGTGGTATCCGTGTTGCCGATGATTGTGAAAAGCTCCGAATAATCTACACCGGAAATAAAATGGAAGAATCCGCCAAATCCATTCTCGATCTCAGTGAGCTGGACATAATAGGCAGCTTCATCCGACGCGACGCGGATGGAAGGATTCCCGAGATCCGTATTCTGCGTGAACACCATAGCGTTGTAGCTGTTGTAAATAACGGAGTCCGGCTCATGGTCGGGATTGTGCACCGCGGCATACTGCGTATGACCCATATAACCGCCTGCCAGATAGCCGACCAGGCCGCCGACGTTGTAATAGCCGGCGATCGAAGCGTTGTAACGGATGATATCCCAGGTGTCGTTTTCCTCAAAATGGACCTGCCGCAGATAATCGTTGCCGCAGTTTGCCATCAGGAAATACGGGTTGGTGATCATGCCCGCAATGCCGCCGACGTTGGCGGCGCCCTTCACGGGGCCGTAATTCATGCAGTTGAGAATCGACGTTTCATAGTCCCCGATATACATGGCGTCGTGGCTGGTTTCGGGCGTGTGGGCGTAGCGGTTGGGGTCGCCGCCGAGGATGCCGCCCGCAAACACGTTATACTCCAGACACAGCTTTTCCACAGAGAGACCGTTATGCAGAAGCAGGTTATAGACATAAGCGGTGGAGCCCGAATCGCGCTCTTCATAATCGATGACGGTGTCCATCAGATTCAGATTCTGCACGACCGTGCCGGTATTCTCGCAGAAGCGGATCAGCGTGCCCTTCTGGGCGAAGCCGAGGATGCCGCCCACACGCAGGCCGATGACCTTGCCCTCAAGGTATTCGCAGTTCTCAATAAAGCCGCCGTCGGTTCTGCCCGCGATGCCGCCGGCGATCGACGTCTGCGTTGAGCCTTGGTTGAGCAGGGCGTTGCGCGTGTTTTTAATATCGGTTGCGCTGACGGTGCAGTTGACAATGCAGGCGTCCGCAGCCTCTGTGATCGACGGATCCGTGTTGAAATCCGTCGCCTGATTCTGCGTGTAGTCGACGTCTCTGATTTGATTCAGACCGCCGCAGATGCAGCCGGCGATGCCGCCGACCGCAGCAGCGTCCGCAGTAATGGTGGACATCATCACGACGCAGTCTTTAATGACGCCCCAGTTGTAGTTGGCGATCGCGCCGACATAATCCGTGGGGAAGGAGAGATCGTTATTCGTGATGGTCGCGTGGGAGATAATCAGGTTTTCAACGCCCGCGCCGGTATCCAACGAAGTGAACAGACCGCCGACGTCGGAATTCAGATAGGCGATCGCGAAGCCCTCGCCGTAAAAAATGCCGTTGAACGGACCGGTCTTGAAGACGTAGTTGCCGTTGTTGAGCGTGCGCATATCAATTGTGCTCTTGAGCACGACGTTGGCGTTGGCATACTGGGCATTGCCGACGTTCAGCTGCGCGCAGAAATTCAGCAGATCCTGCGGCGTATAAATCGCAACGCTGGTCCCCGGCACATTCATGTATGCCTCTGCCAGGATCGCAGAGGGAACCAGTGCAAGCACCATCGCCAGCGCTACAAGCACAGAGAGGAGTTTTTTCATTTTTCGGTCGCTTCCTTTCGTTGCAAATGATGGTTTGAAACGGGGATGGCGTTACCTGTCCATGGGGATCATCCTCCAGTATAGAATATTACAAAAACCCTTATACAAAATACCAAGTATATTTTATTCAATATTAAAGGGTTTGTCAAGTAAATCCTTAAAATATTTTAAAGATTTTATTAAATAAAAGGAATACAAACTGAATCAGATGATAGTTTCGCAAAAACAGATCCCCGCGGACAGCGGCTGCTGCCCGCGGGGCGATTGTATTTGGATGGGATCAGTCCTGCGGCACGGCAGGCGTCCAGTATTCCTGATTGTAGCTGTCGGTGATCAGATAAGTCGCGCTGCACTTGTCGGCCTCGATCTCCACGTTGGAAATCGTGTGGTTGCCGGTGTAGGTCATCGGGTCGCCGAGCAGATAGCTGTCCTGATAGACGCCGTCATACGTGTAGTAGTCGCAGACGAATTCGATCTTGTCGCCTTCGGTCAGGCCCTCCGTGCCCTTGGCCACGGTTTCGGTTTCGCCGTTGATGTAATCATACCGTGCGCCGGCAATGTAGCCGTAGGGGTTGGCGGTATCGAAGATCAGGATCAGGTTTGCCCGCTCGCCGTTGAGCAGCACGGGCACGCGGCCGGTGATGGTGTAGGTCGCGCCGTCCTCGACCGTGTCGATGTAATAATAAGGCACGGGCTGATTGTCGATCGCGAGCCAGGTGCCGTCGAAGTCGTTGACCAGCGTGCCGTCCTCCGTGATCCGGTAGACGTTGTCAAGGCCGAGGTCGATGTAGCCCTCACCGTCGTCAAAGAACACATTCAGCTGCAGGGAGTGGATCTGCTTCCACTGCGCATCCGTGAGCGCCATCACGTAGTCGTCGCCCTGCTTGGTCCAGACGAAGTTGGAGGTATCCAGCTGGTTGTCCGTGATGATTTCGGAGGCGCGGTCCGCCGTCAGGCCGCTGCCGCCGAGCAGCGTGCCGGCCAGACTCGTCAGATCGCCCAGGCCGGAGAGGTTGAAGCTGCCGCCGCTGGGTGCGGTGCCGGTGGTGCTGCCGCCGAGCAGGCTGCCCAGAAGCGTGGAGACCAGATCACCCGAAGCGGTCGACTGCCCGCTGTAGTTGCCGAAGAGCGAGGGCATCGGAGACGCCGGCGCGGAACCGGTGCCGGTCGAAACCGCCTGACCGGCGATTTCCAGGCCGGCGAAGGCGCGCACGCATTCCGCGTAGTCGCTGTCCATACCGATGGCCTGATAGGTGCTCAGCGCACTCTTGACCTTCGAGGTCTTCTGATAGGGGAAATAAATGGCCAGGCCGTAAGCGTTGTTGATAGAAGAGGAGGTCTTGTTGTATTTCACCGCGCCGAGCAGGGAATCCGCCATGGCCTTTGCATCGTCCGTGCCGATGTTGTAGGCCAGATGCACCAGGTCGATCTGATCGATCTTGTTGCTCGTGGCAAATTCACGCGTCTTTGCGCGCGCGTCGGAAACCGTCTTGTAGTTTTTGCTCTGGATGGTTTCGGCCGTTTCTTTCGCGAAGGTGCTGAAGGTGGCCGGCACCGTCGCGGTCAGATCCGCGAGATCCACCACGGAAAGCGTGGTCTTCTGCCCCGGGCAGCGCTGGTTGCAGTAGCCGACGAAATCATCCACGATCTGCTTGCCGAGATCCAGCGTGGGCGTCGCGGGATTATTTGCCAGCGTGGTCAGCCAGTTGGTGTAGTACCAGCCGACGCCCGGCTCCGTCTCCTCGGAAGCGATCAGATAATCCGCGTATTTGTCGAGCATCAGCGCGTTCTCGAGCGTCGCCATCAGGCAGGCGTCGAAGCCGACGAAATCGAAGGTGGTCTTGCTGTCGCGCAGCGCGTCGTTGATGCCCTTGAGCGTCATGGAACCGGCCGTGACGTTCTTCTCGTCATAGCCGTAGCCGGAGATCGAACCGGCGCCGTGATCCCAGAGGATCAGCATGTTGCGGTTGGCCGGATAGTTCTTGGTGCAGTACTGAATGAAGCGGGTC
>JAFZNN010000158.1 GCA_017550895.1 Clostridia bacterium | reverse complement strand
TTCTTTCCGTACTGACCGCGCCGCTTACCGGCGTGCACGCGTCGGATCTGCAGCGATTCTTTCAAAGCAGCGGCGATTATTCGGCAACAGAACAGCAAGCGCTTGTGTCTGCGCAGGACGCGCTGGAATCGGTCTGGCATACCTCGCTGGAAACTGCGATCCTCCGCATTGCGCAGACGTCGGAGCTGCCGGTTTCGGGCGTTGCGATCGACGCGCAGAGCGACGCTGACGGCTGCATAAATATTCAGTCCGTAACTGTATATACAACCTGCGACGATCCGGCAAAACGCGAGTTCTTTTCGGCGAAGCTGAGGGAAGCACTCGGATGCCCGTCAAGCGTAGTATTGGATGAGAAGAAGGAAGCAATGGATGGATCGCTTGCGTGACGTTTTTCAGAAAGCCGCGGCGTTGTGCAAATCGAACCGGCGGCTTGCGCTGACGGTCCTTCTGCTGCTGCTCGGTCTGATCGCGCTTGCAGTCAGCGCGGCTCAGCCGCGGGAGCGCGGGGAAACCGAACCGCAGACTGCAGCGACGGTTTCGGCGCAGACCTACGCGCAGGAGATTGAAGAGCGCCTGACTGCGCTGCTTTCCGAAATCGACGGCGTCGGTCATGTGCAGGTTATGGTCACGCTCGAAAGCGGCGGCGAACGCTATTATTTGTCCAATAAAGACAGCGGGCAGTCGTCGGACGCCGGCGGGCGCTCGAGCGCGGATCTGCGCGAGGATTATGTGATCATCCGCAGCGGCAGCGACGAGCAGGGGATTCTTGTCAAGGCGTCAGAGCCCGAAATCCGCGGGGTCGCTGTGGTCTGCAGCGGCGGAGATGACGCAACGGTGCAGGCGCGGATCGTGGATACGGTCTCGGCGCTGCTGCATCTGAGCAGCGCGCGCATCAGCGTGCAGAAATGGAAAACCGGCAGCGACAGCGCTGAATAAATATACAATGAAAACAGGGGAGGATCCGCATGATCATAAAGAAACGACAAGTGCTGATGGCGACGCTCGTGCTCGCGCTCGCCGCCGCCGTCTGTGTCAACTGGTATTACACCCGCCCGAGCGCAACTTCCGCCGCAAGCGCCGAAACGAAACCGCAGGCGCAGGACGCAACGAATCTCGGCGACGCGCGCTATGTGATCGCAACGGACGTGACGCTCGCGCAGGAGGAATCAACTGATTATTTTGCGGCCGCCCGGCTCCGGCGGCGCACAGCGCACGATGAGGCCGCGGAAACGCTCAACGACGTGATCAAGGATGAAGCCGCCGATCCCGACGCGGTCAAGGCGGCGTCCGCGAAGCTGCAGGCGCTCGCGGATACGCTCGTGCTCGAGGGGGATCTGGAAAACATGATCACCGCAAAGCTGGACTGCGACTGCCTGGTGATCCTGAACGGCGAACAGGCGGAGGTCATTGTGCCCAAGGGCGCGCTGGACGCGGTTTCCGTGGTGAAAATCCGGGAACTTTGCGTCAATCACGCGGATTGCACGCCCGCATCCGTCACGATGACGGAATTAAATAATTAAAAATAAAATTAGATATTGTATCTTTCGCGCAAAGATGGTATAATAATGCATCATAGACTTCATTGCGCGGAGGCGGCCATGACCAGAAAAGAAGAACGTGAGCAGGCGTTTATCCTGCTTTTTGAAAAATCCTTTCAATCCGACAGCGATCCCGAGACGCTATACAATCTCGCGCTGGAGGATGCCGTGATCGGTGAGAGTGACTTTGCGAAACAGCTGTTTTTCCGCACATGGGAGGCGCATGAAGCGATCGACGCTTGCATTGAGCGCAGCTCCCGCAACTGGAAGATCAGCCGGATTTCCAAGGTGGCTCTTGCCGTTTTGCGTCTTGCCGTGTGTGAAATCCTCTACTTCGACGACATTCCGGAAAAGGTTTCTGTCAATGAAGCCGTGGAGCTGAGCAAAAAATACGGCGCGAGCGATGATTTTACGTTTGTCAACGGCGTGCTCGGCGCCGTGCTGCGGAGCCGTGCGGAATGAACGCGCTCGGGATTGACACAAGCAATTACACCACCTCCTGCGCGCTTTACGGCGCGGAGGGTTTTCGCCATGAACGGCGGCTGCTGCCCGTCAAGCCCGGCGAGCGCGGCATCCGGCAAAGCGACGCGGTTTTTCATCACACGCAGCAGTTGCCCGCGCTGACGGAAACGCTGCTGGCCGGTGCCCGCGGGCCGATCGAAGCGGTCGGCGCCTCCGCGAAGCCGCGCGACGTTGCGGGCTCCTATATGCCCTGCTTTACCGTCGGCAGCGGCGCTGCGCGTTCGATTGCCGCAGCGCTCGGCGTGCCGGTCTATCTGTTTTCCCATCAGGCCGGGCATCTGGCTGCCGCGCTCGTTTCCGCCGGCCGCACGGAGCTGCTGCATCAGCCGTTCATCGCATTTCACGTTTCCGGCGGCACCACCGAAGCGCTGTTGGTCCGGCCGGACGCAGAAACGGTTTTTTCCTGTGAATTGCTCGGCGGGACGGAGGATCTGAACGCCGGCCAGGTGATCGACCGCACCGGCGTGCGCCTCGGCCTGCAGTTTCCCTGCGGCCCCGCGCTGGAACAGCTCGCCGCGCAGAGCGCGTGCAGTTTCCGGCCGAAGGTCTGCGTGCGCGAAGGGAATTGCAGTCTTTCAGGGCTGGAGAATCAGTGCGCCGCGATGCTCGCGGACGGTGCATCCGCGTCGGATATCGCGCGCTATTGCCTCTCTTTTGTCGCGGAAACACTGGTGCGCATGACGGCGCAGGCAGTTGTTGCTGCCGGAGACCTGCCGCTGATCTACGCCGGCGGCGTGATGTCGAATCAGCTGATCCGCGAAGCGATCCTGCAATCATTCAATGCCGATTTCGCTTCGCCCGCGCTTTCCTGCGACAATGCCGTGGGCGTTGCCGCGCTGGCGTATTGGAAAAAGGAGGGTGCGGTATGAGCGGCGTTGTGCTCTCGGTCTCGCAGCTGAACCGTTACGCGAAATCCCTGCTTGACGGCGACGCGAAGCTGCAGTCCGTCTTTGTGCAGGGCGAGATTTCCAATTTTACCAATCATTATCGCACCGGTCATTATTATATGACCATCAAGGACGCGGACGCGTCGATCCGCGCGGTGATGTTTCGCAGCGCAAACGCCCGGCTGCGCTTCATGCCGGAGAATGCGATGCGCGTGATCATTCGCGGGCGCGTGAGCATCTTTGAACGGGACGGGCAGTATCAGCTGTATATCGACGATATGCAGCCGGACGGCGCGGGCGCACTGAGCCTTGCTTTCGAGCAGCTGAAAGAGAAGCTCGGCGCGGAAGGGCTCTTTGCCGCCGAACGCAAGCGGCCGATTCCCGCCATGCCCGCGCGCGTGGGCGTTGTGACCTCGCCGACCGGCGCTGCGATTCATGATATTATCCAGGTCCTTTCGCGGCGGTTCCCGCTTACGGAGCTCGTGCTCTGTCCGGTAGCCGTGCAGGGCGCATCCGCTGCGCCGCAGATCGCGGACGGGATCGCCCGCATGAATGCGCGAAGGGCGGCGGATGTGCTGATCGTCGGGCGCGGCGGCGGCTCCGTCGAGGATTTATGGGCCTTCAATACCGAAACCGTTGCGCGGGCCGTCGCGGCGAGCGAAATCCCCGTGATTTCAGCTGTCGGGCACGAAACGGACGTGACGATCTGCGACCTGGTCGCCGATCTGCGCGCGCCGACGCCTTCCGCGGCCGTGGAGCTTGCCGTGCCGGATCAGACCGAGCTGCGCTCTTTGCTGAGCGGTCAGGTGTTTCGCATGAACAAAGCGGCGCAGGACAAGCTCAAGCTTTCAAACAACGCTTTGCAGCTGCTGCAGCTGCGTCTGGAACGCAGCGGTCCGCAGCGTCAGCTGGATGATCTGCGCATGCGCTGCGATCAGGCGGTGATGGCGCTGGACGCCGCTGTTTCCACGGGTCTCTCAGCGCGGCAGGCACGTCTTGCGGCCCTGTGCGCGAAACTCGACGCGATGCGTCCGCTGCGCATCCTCGCGAGCGGCTACAGTGTTGCGCAAAAAGACGGAAAGATTCTCACCGATGCTGCGGTGCTCACGCCGGGCGACCGGGTGACGGTGCGCCTGAGCCGCGGCGGATTCGCGTGTGAAGTGACTGAAATAAAGGATGATGCCGAATGGAAGAACTGAATTATGAGCAGGCCGTGCAGCGCCTGGAAGCGATCGTTCAGAAGCTGGAGGGCGGCCATCTGCCGCTTGAGGAGATGATGGCGCTCTATGAGGAGGGCTCCGCGCTCGCGGTCAGATGCGCGAAACAGCTGGACGCAGCGCAGCTCAAAATCACGGAGCTCGCCGCAAAAGGGGAGGCGCCCGCCGATGCCTGACGCGAGAATGGACGCCTACCTTGCGATGATCAACGACGGTCTGGATGCGGCGCTTTCACCCGCTGCGTTCCCCGGCGACGACGCCGTCGGTCTGCTGGAGATGCTCAAAGCCATGCGTTATTCCGTCGCAGACGGCGGCAAACGGATCCGTCCGGTTCTGACGCTGGAATTCTGTCGCCTGTGCGGCGGGGATCCGCGCAGCGCGCTGCCGTTTGCGCTGGCGGTCGAAATGGTACATACCTATTCGCTGATCCACGACGATCTGCCCTGTATGGATGACGACGCGCTGCGGCGCGGCAAGCCATCGAGCCATATCGTATTCGGCGAAGCGAACGCCCTGCTGGCCGGGGACGCGCTGCTCACATTCGCGTTTGAAACCGCGCTTTCCGCAGATCTGGATCCCGCGATCAAAGCGGAAGCCGCGCTTGTGCTTGCAAAGGCCGCGGGCTGCGCCGGCATGATTGCCGGTCAGGTGATGGATCTGCACAATGAAGGGCGCTGCGCGTCGCTTGAGGAAGTGCGTGAAACCGACAGGCGCAAGACCGGCGCGATGATCCGCGCGGCCGCCGAGATCGGCTGTGTGGCCGCCGGCGGGACCGCTGCGCAGCGTGCGGCCGCCGTCGCTTACGCGGATGCGCTGGGCCTTGCCTTCCAGATCGTGGATGATATCCTGGATGTGACCGGCGACGCCGCAACGCTCGGCAAGCCGATCGGCAGCGACACGGACAATCAGAAATCCACCTATGTTTCTCTGCTCGGTCTCGAGGAATCGCAGGCGCTTGCCGATGCATTGACGCGGCAGGCGGAGGATGCTTTAACTATATTCGGAAGTGAGTGTGCTTTTCTCAAAGCGCTGGCCGCAAGGCTCGCCGCGAGAACCAACTGATATGGATACTTCGATTTTATCAACGATCCGGCAGCCATCGGATGTGAAAAAACTGCCGGAGGAATCGCTCGACGCGCTGTGCGATGAGATCCGGGAGACGCTGATCGAAACCGTTTCCCGCAACGGCGGGCATCTGGCCTCCAATCTCGGCACGGTCGAGCTGACCGTCGCGCTTTATAAATGCTTCAATCCGCCCGAGGATACCATTGTCTGGGACGTCGGCCATCAGGCCTATGCCCACAAGCTCCTGACCGGGCGCGCGGCGCAGTTTGATACTCTGCGCACGCAGGGCGGCATTTCCGGCTTTGTGCGGCCGGATGAAAGCGTCTATGACAGCTTCTATGAAGGGCATGCCGGCGTTTCGGTCTCGCAGGCGGCCGGCGTCGCCGCTGCCAACGCCATCAAGGGCAACAAGAATTTTGCGGTTGCCGTGATCGGCGACGGCTCCTTCGGCAACGGCATGGTCTATGAAGCGCTCAATCACGCCGGCGCGACCAAGGAGCGGCTGATCGTGATCCTGAATGAAAACGAAATGTCGATCTCGCAGAACGTCGGCTCCATGGCGAAATACCTCGCCACCGTGCGCGCGAAGCCGAAATATTACCGCCTGAAAGCCGGGACAGAAAAGCTGCTCAATAAGATCCCCATCGTCGGCAGACGCTTTTCCATGCATGTGTTCAAGCTCAAATCCGTGCTGAAAAACATGCTCTATTCCAGCTCGTTTTTCGAGTATCTCGGCTTCAAATACATCGGCCCGATCGACGGGCACAATATCCCGCTCATGTGCGAGGCCATGCAGAGCGCGCGCATGGCGGCCTGCCCGGTGCTGCTGCACGTGAACACGATCAAGGGCAAGGGCTATGATTTTGCGGAAAACGCGCCGGAAAAATTTCACGGCATTTCAAAATTCGACGTCAACACGGGAGAGCCGATCACGAGCGGCGACAGCTTTTCCTCGCAGTTCGGCGCGGCGCTTTGCGCGTTTGCTTCCAAGGATAAACGCATCTGCGCACTGACGGCCGCCATGTCGCTCGGCACCGGCCTCGATCAATTCAAAAAGGAATATCCGAACCGCTTTTTTGACGTCGGCATCGCCGAGGAGCACGCCGTGACCTTTGCCTCGGGGCTTGCCGCTGCGGGGATGCTGCCGGTTTTTGCCGTGTATTCCACCTTCCTGCAGCGCTGCATGGATCAGCTGATCCACGACGGCGCGCTGCAGCGCAGACGCATGGTGATCGCCGTGGATCGCGCCGGCTTTGTCGGCGAGGACGGCGAAACGCATCAGGGGCTCTATGACGTGCCGATGCTGCGCGGCATTCCGCATCTGACCATCTTTGCGCCTGCGACTTATGACGAACTCAACTGGGCGCTTTATCGCGCATTTTATAAAGAAGCGACGCTGAGCGTGATCCGCTATCCGCGCGGCTGTGCAGCTTCGCATTTGGCTGAAACACAGCCGGCTCCGTGGCTTGAGGACGACCCGGACGGCGCGCAGCTTTGCCTGGTATCCTACGGGCGTGTGCGCGCGTCCCTTGCGCAGGCGGCGGCGCGTCTTCGGGCGGACGGCGTTTCCGTGAAGGTGGTCTCGCTGCTGCAGATCCGGCCTTTGCCTGCGGATGCCGTGCGTGCGGCCGCGACCTGCGGCGCTGTGCTTTTCTTTGAGGAGGGTGCGCAAAGCGGCGGCGTGGGTGAAGCCTTCGGCGCGCTGCTGCTCGAGGGCGGCGCTGCCTGCCGCTATCAGATCACGGCTGTCAACGATCAGTTTGTCGCGCATGCCGCCGTGCCCGCGCTGCTGCAGCGCTACCGTCTGGATGCACACGGCGTGGAATCCGTTGCGCGGGAGGTGCTTTCGCTTGCGTGAGAAACTGCGACTCGACGTCGCCGTGCAGGAACGCGGTCTGGCCGAGACGCGCGAGAAAGCGAAGGCCCTGATCATGGCCGGCAGCGTCTATGTCAACGGGCAGAAGGCGCTCAAGGCCGGCGCGACTGTGAAAGAGGATGACGCCATTGAAGTGCGCGGCGCGCAGAATCCCTACGTCAGCCGCGGCGGGCTCAAGCTGGAAAAGGCCATGACGACGTTCGGCCTGACGCTCGACGGCTGCGTGTGCATGGATATCGGCGCGTCGACCGGCGGCTTTACGGACTGCATGCTCGCGCACGGCGCTGTAAAAGTCTATGCGATCGACGTCGGCTACGGGCAGCTGGCCTGGAAGCTGCGCTGCGATCCGCGTGTGGTGAATCTCGAACGCACGAATTTCCGCTACGTCACGCGTGAACATGTGCCGGAGGCCATTGATTTCGCTTCTGTAGACGTGTCGTTCATCTCTCTGCGCCTGATCCTGCCCGTGCTGCACGGGCTCCTTGCCGAAGACGGCCGCGCCGTCTGCCTGATCAAGCCGCAGTTTGAGGCCGGCAGAGATAATATCGGCAAAAAAGGCGTGGTGCGCGACCGCGCGGTCCATACGGACGTGATCCGGCAGATCACGGATTTCGCCGCGTCGAACGGATTTGCCGTTTTGAATGTTGATTATTCACCGATCAAAGGCCCGGAAGGGAATATCGAATACCTGATGTATCTGCAGCGCGATCCGGACGGCGGCATCCGTTTTGACACGTCGCCCGACGCGCTGGTTGCCGCTTCGCATGAAGCGCTCGATCATGACAGCGGAAGGGGGAAAACCGAATGATTGCCGCGCTTTTGCCCAATCTGACACGCAGGGAAGCGCCCGCGGTCACCGCGCGCATCTGCGCACAGCTGCAGCAGCTCGGCGCCGTTTGCTACCTGCCCGCCGACCTGCGGGAAGCGCTGCCGGATGCGCCCGCGCCGTTTCTGCCGCAGGAGGAAGCGCTCAACGCTTGCGACGTCGTGATCGCCGTGGGCGGCGACGGCTCGATCATCCACGCCGCGAAGCAGGCCGCCGTTCATCACAAGCCCGTGCTCGGCATCAATGCCGGCAGACTCGCGTTCATGGCGGGGCTCGAAGAAAACGAGCTGGATCTGCTGTCCCGCCTGATCGACGGCGATTATATGCTCGACCGGCGGCTGATGCTGCGCATGCGCGTGCTGCGCGGCGAAACGGAGCTCGCGAGCGATATCTGCATCAACGACTGCCTGATCACCAATGAAGAAAAGCAGCGCATGACCACGATCGCGCTCTCGCTCGACGGCAGCGTGTTCAACAGCTATCTTTGCGACGGCGTGCTGATCTCCACGCCGACCGGCTCGACGGCCTATTCGCTGTCCGCCGGCGGCCCGATCGTCGATCCGGAGCTGGAAAGCATCCTGCTCACGCCGATCTGCCCGCACTCGCTGGTGGATCGCTCGCTGATCTTCCGGCCGGACGCGATCATCTCCGCCGCATCCGCGGAAGGAAACGTCCTGTGCGTATCCGCGGACGGGCTCGAGCCGATCCGTCTGCTGCCCGATTGCCGCGTCGAGATTTCCCGCGCGGAATACACCGCGGATTTCATTCGCATCAAATCGGATAATTTTATCGACATTCTTTATAAAAAACTTGCGCAGCGGCGCTGATCGCTGCGGAAAGGACGGAAGTTATCGTGAAAAAAAGAAGGCATGAAGCGATCCTGCGCATCATCGAGCGCTATCAGCTTTCCACGCAGTCGGAATTGCTTGAAAAACTCCGTGAAGAAGGCTTCGATACCACGCAGGCGACGATTTCCCGCGATATTAAGGATCTGCGCCTGATCAAGAAAACGGACGAGCTCGGCAGAAGCTGCTATGCCGCCGACAGCGGCGAAGCGGACGAGCTGCTCGGCAAATACCGCAGCATCTTTGCGCATTCCGTGATCAATGCGGATTTTGCGGGCAACACCGTCGCGATCAAATGCTATAACGGCATGGCGCAGGCGGCCTGCGCTGCGCTGGACGCCATGCGCTGGGAGGGGCTCGTCGGCACGCTCGCCGGCGACGACACGATCTTCGCGCTTTGCAGAAACGCGGAGAAGGCCGAAGACATGATGCAGACGATCAACGCGATCGTCAACGGATAACCGACTGCGATGCTGACGGAACTGACGATTCAGAATATCGCGGTGATCGAGCGCGCGGAGCTTACGTTTGACCGCGGGCTGAATGTGCTCACGGGCGAAACCGGCGCGGGCAAATCGATCGTGATCGACGCGATCAACGCCGTGCTCGGCGAGCGCACCTCGCGCGAGCTGATCCGCACCGGCGCCGCGTCGGCAAAGGTCACGGCGCTGTTCACGGCGGTGTCGCCGCAGATTCTCTCGCTGCTCGACGCGCAGGAGATCGACCAGTCGCCGGACGGCTCCGTGCTCATCACGCGCACGCTGCAGGCCTCCGGGCATTCCTCCTGCCGCATCAACGGCTGCCCCGTGACCGCCGCGCAGCTGCGTGAAATCGGCGGCGGGCTGATCAACATCCACGGGCAGCAGGACGGGCAGGCGCTTTTGCAGCCGGAGCGGCATTGCGGCTATCTGGACGCGCTTGCCGGCAACGAAGCGCTGCGCGAGGAATATAAAACGGCGTTTCACGCGCTGATCGGCGTCAAAAAAGAGCTCGACGCGCTCTACGACAGTCGCGACGACAAGGCTGCGCGGCTGGATTATCTCAATTATGTGATCGATGAAATCGAACAGGCGCGCGTGCAGCCCGGGGAACGCGATGCGCTCACGCGCGAAAAGGCGCTGCTTTCCAACAGCGGCAAGGTGGTAAAAGCCCTGCAAAACGCCTGCGCCGCGCTCGCGGATGAGCAGGGACTGATCGCCGGCGCGCAGGACTGCGCCGCGGCCATGGAGCAGGCTGCGCAGTTCTATGATGAAGCAAAACCGGCGGCGGAAAAGATGCGCGGGCTCGCGTTCGAGCTCGGCGATTGTCTCGCGGATGCGCGCAGACTTGCCGACAGCGTCGTATTTGATCCAGCCCGGCTGAATGAGATCAGCGAGCGCCTGGATCAGCTCTTTCGTCTGAGCGCGAAATACGGCGGCGACGAAGACGCGATCCTGCAGACGCTCACCGATTCCGTTGCGGAACGCGGCAGGCTCGAGGTTTCCGACGCGCGCATCGCCGAGCTGGAAGCGCAGCTCTATGCCTTGTCCGACCGCGTGAAAACGCTCGCCACGCAGCTGACCGACAGCCGCATGGCGACTGCGAAACGCTTTGAAAATGCCGTGATGGAGGAGCTGCGGTTCCTCGATATGCCGAAGGTGACGTTTGTCGTGCAGCGCAGAGAAACCGCGCTGTCCTCACGCGGGGGCGACGCGATCGAATTCCTGATCAGCGCCAATCCCGGCCAGACGCCGCGTCCGATCGCAAAGATCGCCTCGGGCGGCGAACTCTCGCGCATCATGCTCGCGATCAAGAATGTGCTTGCGGACGCCGATCCGGTCGCGACGCTGATCTTTGATGAGATCGATACCGGCGTGAGCGGCTCCGCGGCCGAAAAGATCGCGCGCAAGCTCGAGCAGCTTTCCAACGGGCGGCAGATCATCTGCGTGACCCATCTCGGGCGGATCGCCGCGCAGGCGGACCGTCACATGCTGATTACGAAAAATATCACGGATACTGCAACCTATACGGAAATCACTGTGCTTGATACAGAGGGCCGCGCCCGCGAGATCGCGAGGATCCACGCCGGCGAAGGCGTCACGCAGCTGCAGATCGATTCTGCGCGTGAGCTGCTGCTTCAGGCGGAAAGAGAGAAGGAACAGTTATGAAAATCGGCGTATGTACCGGAACGGACCTCGAACGCATCCGCATTGCGAAGGAAGTCGGGTTCGATTACGTGGAATCCCATTGCCAGAATCTCGTCAAGGCGTCGCTGCCGGAGCTGGACGCCATGACGGCCGTCGGCATTCCGATCCTGACGGCAAACTGCTTTATCGGCCTGCCCGTGGTCGGCCCGGAACGTGACGACGCGGCGATCAAACGCTATCTGGAAGCGCTGTTTGCCCGCGCGGAAGCGGTCGGCATCGGCTGTCTGGTTTTCGGCTCCGGCGGCGCGCGTTCGCATCCGGACGGCCTGTCGCCCGCAGAGGGCATGCAGCAGGTGGAGTCGTTCCTGCGGGACCTGGTTTTGCCTCTGGCGGAGCGCTTTCAGATCCTCGTTGTGATCGAGCCGCTGCGCCGTCAGGAATGCAACTGCATCAACCTGGTCTCCGAGGGCGCGGCGCTTGCCGCAAAGATCGCCTCGCCTTATCTCGGCGTACTGGCCGACGTGTTCCACATGATTGAGGGCAATGAGCCGCTGGACAGCCTGCCGCGTTATAAAGACCTGCTGCTCCATGTGCACACCTCCAATCCGACGCCGGATCCCGCGCTCGGCCCGAACCGCACCTATCCGAAAAAAGCGGACGCGTTCCGGCAGGCGGATTTCCTGCTGCCGGCCATAGCCGCGGGCGTGCAGACCTGTTCGATCGAAGCGGGCGTGCTTGATTTCCCCGCCGACGCGCTGGAGGCGCTCGAGGTGCTGCGCGAATTCCGCGATCTATAATTTCAGAAATGACGAAGCAGCTTCGCGCTGTTTCGATGAGCAAAACATTGATTGAAAGGATGTATCCCCATGCAGATTTATGAAGAACTCGTTGCGCGCGGCCTGATCGCGCAGGTGACCGATGAAGCGGAGATCCGCGAGCTGATCAACAGCGGCAAGGCCGTGTTCTATATCGGCTTTGATCCCACGGCGGACAGCCTGCACGTCGGACACTTCATGGCGCTTTGCCTGATGAAACGCCTGCAGATGGCCGGCAACCGTCCGATCGCTCTGCTCGGC
>JAFZNN010000157.1 GCA_017550895.1 Clostridia bacterium | reverse complement strand
CCAAATAAAGACCAAAATGCGAAAAAACGCCCATTTTTGGAGCTTATCACAGGACAAAGAAAAACCCGAAACCCTTGATATACAAGGATTCCGGGCTGGCGCGCTGCAAGGGATTCGAACCCCTGACCTTTTGGTTCGTAGCCAAACACTCTATCCAACTGAGCTAGCAGCGCAGATGCAATTGTACACAGTCAGTCCCGACTGCCAAAGTATAATAACACATTCCCGCTGAAAAATCAACACCTTTTTAAAAATTTTTTTGCGCGGCGGCGGGACGTTCCGGCGATTCTTCCGCGCTTTGTGCGAGAAACGGCGTACGGAATCCCGCGCGGCGCTTGCAATGCGGCGCAGGTTCTGCTACAATAGGAACTGCATACAGCACTGAAAAACAAAGGGGGGCTCCTCATGCGGGATTATTGCAGGCGCGTGGACGTCTTTTACGGCTGTGACGAGATCACGCCGCACGATCCGGCCGGCACGATCGCGGCCAAGTGGTTCTTTCTCAAGGCCGGCTGCGGCAACACCTCGCCGGCGGCGACCGTGCCCTTCGGCGCGGTGAGCGTCGGCCCCTATTCCGGCGGCTACCCCACCGGTTATCTGGATCATATGCCGAATTCCCATTCCCGCCCGGCGCGGTTTGCGGACGGAAAAAAGCTGCTCGGCTTTTCGCATCTGCACCACAGCGGCGTGGGCGCCGTGGGATACTATTATAATTATTTCGTGGTCGAGCCGCGCTATCCGTCCTCCCCAGTCCGCCGTGCGCCGCAGGACGAAACGGCTGCGCCCGGCTATTACGCCGTCACGCTCGAGGATATCCGCTGCGAGCTGACAACCACCGGGCGCGCCGCGCTGCACCGCTATACCTTCGGCAGGGCCGGCGGCTGTTTTTATGTGCACTGTCTGAACAACGGCCTGTGCATTCCGGGCGACACGTTCAAGGAATGCCAGGTGCGCTCGATCCGGATCGCGGAGGACGCGCACACGGCGCTGGTCACATGCGAGGCGGAGGGCGTGACCCTCTTCTTCGCGCTGCGCTGCAGCCGTCTGATGCGCGCGGAAAGCGGCGTGCGGCTGGTTTCCGATTTCGCGAAGGCCGGGGAAACGGTGACGCTCGCCGTCGCCTGCTCACTGCGCAGCCTTGAAAACGCAGTGGCGCAGCTGCCGGCCGCATCGTTTGACGCTGTGCGCGACGCAGCGGACGCGCGCTGGAACGCGCTGCTCTCCCGCATCCGCATCGAATCCGCGCTGCCGGAAACAGAGGAGATCTTCTACTCTGCGCTTTATCATTCGCTGGTCAAGCCCGCCGACTGGAGCGGCGAGAGCTTCCTCTACCCCGGCGAGGGGCCGTTTCTGGCGGATTTCATCACTCTCTGGGACATGTATAAAACGCAGCTGCCCCTGCTCTTCCTGCTCGACCGGGAGATCGGGGAAAAGACGGCGGAGACCCTGCTGCGTCTGGGCGAAACGCTCGGCACGATTCCGAACGCGCTCGGCCTGACCGCCGACCTGCGCAACCATGCCGGGCAGGCGCGGATGCTGGGCGATTACGCGCTGCTGACCGCTTATCACTACGGCGTGCGCCTGGATCCGCAGCGGATGCTGCGCGTGATCGAGCGGGATATCTTCTCGCCGGAGAACGCGGATTTCCTTGCCGGGCAGCCGCTCGGCTCACACACCTGGACGCTGGATATGGCCGAGGGCTGCGCGCTGACCGCGGCGGTTGCCGAAACGCTCGGCGATCCGGCGCTGGCCGCCCGCCTGCGGCCGCTGGCCGCCCGCTGGCGCACGGCCTTTGACCCCGCAACGGGGCTGCTGCGCGCGGATGCCGCCTATTACGAAGGCTCGCTTTGGAATTACTCCTTCCGTCCGATGGTCGAAATGCAGGCGCGCATGGCGCTCGCCGGCGGCAAAGACGCCTTTGCCGCGCTGCTGGACCGCTTCTTCGGCTACGGCGCGCCCGACACCGTGCAGCCGACGGATCCCTTTGACTACGCGCCGGTGCAGGCCGGCCTGCAGCTGGGACGCTTTGAGGGCTTCAACAACGAATCGGATCTCGAGGCCCCCTTCGCCTATCACTACGCCGGGCGGCGGGACCGCCTGTGCGAGATCCTGCGCGCGGGCATGACGCGCATGTTCACGACCGGCCGCGGCGGCATTCCCGGCAACAACGATTCCGGCGCGCTGACTTCCTTCTATATTTTCGCGGCGCTGGGGATCTTCCCGGTCGCAGGGCAGGATCTGTTCCTGCTCGGCGCGCCGCTGGTCGACCGCGCGGAATTCGATCTTTTCAACGGCAATCTGCTGCGCATCGAGGCGCATGGCAACGCGCCGGCGGCGATGTATGTGCGCGCTGCGCGATGGAACGGCAAGCCCCTGCCGGACTTTCAGCTCCCGGCGCGCGCGCTCCTGCAGGGCGGAACGCTGGAATTCGACATGGCGGAACAGCCGGAACCATAATAAAAAAAGCGTGTTGCAAAACGCCTCATGCGGATCATCCGCCTGCATTTTGCAGCACGCTCTTTTTGAGTGAAAAAATCATCTAGATGAGAGCAAAACCGTTTTGATAAATTCTATCCACTGTTCGGGTGTGATCTGTGAGATTTGCTTTAAAAGCATGGACGTATCTTCTTGAAATGCGGGATCTGAGAAAGTATCCATTAGTTTTCGGATGACTTCCAATGTGTTGAGCGGATTCAGGAAGCTAAGCGACGACGTTAAGATCAGAATGAGCAGCATGGGAAACGGCATATCAAATCTCCTTTCAGTAATCATTTCAGCCCCCCGGCACTGCAGGGGGCTGTTTGTTTTATCTGCTGATCAGGTCGCGCACGGCGGCAAACAGCCGCTGCACGCCGACGACGGGCATCTGCGAGAAGCCCGCGGTGCCGAAGGCTTTATAGAGCCCGTTTGCAATGCCGATGAAGAAGGTGCTTTCCTTCTCCTCCTTCGGCGCTTCCCGCACGCCGATCTTGACCAGAATGGCGTTCAGCCGCGCCTTGGCCGCGTCCGTGCGCGCCGGATCGACCACGGTATCGGCCACCATCGCCTCCGCCTCGTCGATCGCCGCCTGCAGCTCCGCCGCATCCTCGGCGCTGAGCTTGCTCTGATCCACGGCCTTTGCCGCGGGCAGATCGCCGTTGATCAGGCCCTTGGTGTCCCGCGCGGCATTGAACTGCGGGAACTTCGGATCGGAATAGACGTCCGTGATGCGGTCATCCGCCAGCAGCGCCGTGGCCAGCTTCATGATCACGTCGTTGCGGCCGGTCGATTCATGCCCCTGACCGTCGAAATAGAAGGTCGTATCCGGCAGCAGACCGGTGGAGGCGTCCACGACGTTGTCGGGCGAAATGTGGTTGTGATCCGGATTCGTGCAATGCGTATTCTGCTGCGTGTAGCCCTCCGGCAGCGTTTCGCCGCAGTTGGCGCTGTAAACGCCCATGGCGGTGGAATTCAGATCGATCACGCCGTCCGCGTTTTCAAGATTCCAGGACGTGCCGACATTATAAAGCGGGAAGTCGTAATCCACGACGTTGAAGACCGAAATGCCGGCATCCAGCAGCTTCTGAATATTCGCGTGGGAATTCTTCTGCGCCTGATAATAGCGATCCGTCTGCGCCCTGATGACGGCCTTCTCCGGCGCGGAGAGCAGGGCGGCCGCCGCCGATTCATAATCGGCAGAAGGGCACAGCGCCCAGAGCATCGTGCAGTTGGAAAACACCTCGGTCAGCAGGCGGTCCACCGTGACGTCCAGCGCTTTGAGCAGCAGCCAGTCGGGCAGGATGCGCACAAGCGTTTCGATCATCGCCGCCGTTTCGGCGTCCATCAGCCCCTCGAGGAAGCCGTGATAGAGATAATCGGGATCCAGGAAGGTCAGGCGCTTGTTGTAAACGTCGCCCACGATGCTCGAGCCGTCCAGCGCGGGCACGACATAGACCACGCGATGCAGATCGTTGATGACCTCGGGATGGTATTCCAGCAGACCGTTGGCCAGCGTGCCGCCCATGCTGATGGGCACGATGTTGACCTTGTCGTGGCCGGTTTCGGCCTTGACCTGCTGAATGAACTGATACAGCTCCTCCACGATATCGGCGTTGTTGCCGAAGGAATTATAAGCAAAATAATAGAGATGATCCTCGCCGGCGATTTCGGCATAGCTCTGCAGCGGGATGCAGCCGTAGATGTAATCCTTCTCCTCCTGCGTGCACTCCGCGAGGGAATGGGGATAATTCTCCAGCTTGATGGGCCCGGTGCATTTGCCGTTGTTGTCGCTCTTATTCATATAGAACGCGTTTTCCACCGCATCCGCCACAGCTCTGGAAAAGCCGATGTCCTGCTGCGTGGCGATCGAGAGCAGCGCCGGCACAAGCACGCGCTTGACGATAGCACTCACGTCAAAATAGCCGGGGAAGCAGTTGATGTCGTGGCCGTCCTTATCGAGCTTGTAGGTGCCGTCGTCATTGAGCAGCATCACGCGGGACTGGCCGATGCCGGGGATCACGATCGAGGGCACATGATCGCAGTTGCCGCCGCAGGCGGTCTTGGTTTCCGTCGCCGCAGAAGCGCCGAGCGCGCAGGCCGAGCAGAGCAGCGCGAGCGCCAGCAGCAGCGCAATGATCCGTTTTTTCATTTTATGATTTCCTCCCCTGTCGTTTTATCTGCCGAAGCCGAGCAGCTGTTTGATCCGGTCGACCAGACTGCCGCCGCCGAGCGTTTTCACAAGGAACAGGCTGAAGCGGCCAAGCGCGGATTCCGTCGCGAGGCTGGCCTTGGAGCGCTCTTTCTCCGGCTCCATCTTGCCGTATTTGATCAGCAGCGTTTCCAGCTTCTCCTCGGCGGCGTCGACCGCCGCCTGATCGGCCACGGTGCCGGCCAGCACGGCCTTGCCCTCGGCAATCGCCGCCTCCAGCGCCGCGCGGTCCTCGGCGGGCATTGTGTCGCCCTGCTCCGCGAGGAGCGCCTCGGCGTCCGGCACACGCCAGCGGCGCAGCGCCTTGGTGTTGCAGCTGAAGTTGAACTGCGGATGGTTGACCGGGTCGCTGTGCACGTCGGCCACCTCGCCGAGGATCAGCGCCTTGGCAAGATTGAGCACATAATCATTGTTGCCGACCTCATGGTGCTGGTCGAGGAAAATCCAGGTGTTGTCCGGCAGGATCGACGTGGAGGCGTCCACCTTCCAGTCGGGGGAAATATAGCTGTAGTCGGGGTAATCGGGATTCGTGTAGCGCTGGGAATAGCCCGGCGGAAACATCGAGCCGCCGACGGCGCCCGTCGCGCCGAGCGTGGTGGAGGCCAGATTGATGATGCCGTCGGAATTGACCTTCTTCGCAGACTCCACGATGCCGAAATAGGAATACATCTGCGCGCCGAAATCGAGGTTCGCGCCCGCGATGGAATTGACTCTCACGCCGTCCGCCACCGCGTCCAGAATATTCTGCTTCAGATTCAGCCGCGCCTGCTGGAAGCGGTCGGTCTTGGCCTTGAGCACCGGCTGATCGTCCAGATAGCGCGCGGCCAGCGCCTCATAGCGCGCGGAGGGCAGCATCGCCCAGAACTGCGGGCAGTTGAGCACGAGCGTATCCAGCACGCCGCTCCACGCGCCGGTCAGGATCGCATCCACGCCCTTGCGCGGCAGGATGTGCAGCAGGCTGTTGATCAGATAGCCCAGGCTCGCGTCGCCCTTTTCATCCAGGAAAATATTCGCAACGAATTCGTGATAGAAGTATTCATCCGAAAGATTCCACTTGCGCTCCATCATATCGGCGAT